>JAZQDP010000426.1:0-5398 GCA_045546875.1 Thermoguttaceae bacterium
GGTTGGATATACATGGCTGACAGTTACGCTCCTCCAACGTGGCTTTTCCCATTTCCCTTTGATTCGAGTATTTTATAGCGGTTCGCAGTTTAAAAAGAACAGGATGGTTAATATATTCGCGGGATTAAAAGGAATGTGAAATATAGTTTTGTGTTTTTCACTATCTGTAATCATTCCTGATAGTGAACGTACGTTATCTATTTGCTAATTTTACTCTTTCGCGTTCGAAATTAACCTTTGGCTGGCAGATTCTGATAGACCATTATAAGAAGCAGGATTATTGTATGTTTATTCAAAATATAATCAATTATTTCCCGTCCCTTCCATTTTCGTCGTTTTAAGGTATAATGCGATATTATAAAATTAAAATTTATTTACTATAAAATCATTCCCACCTTAATTTAACTATCAGATGAAAAAAGCGTTAATAACTGGTGTAACAGGACAAGATGGTTCCTATTTAAGCGAATTCCTGTTAGAGCAGGGCTATGAAGTCCATGGCATGGTTCGCCGATGCAGCAGTCAAAATTATAGTCGAATTGAACATATCCGGGATAAAATCGTTTTACATCAAGCCGATTTGCTTGATCAGTCGTCTTTGGAGAGTTTGGTTCGAGACGTTAAGCCGGACGAAGTTTACAATTTGGCGGCAATGAGTTTTGTGCCAGCCAGCTGGACTCAGCCGATCATGACCAGCGATTTCACCGCCTTGGGGGTAACTCGTATTTTAGAGGCGATTCGTCTTGTCAAGCCGGATGCAAAATTTTATCAGGCAAGTTCTTCCGAAATGTTTGGTAAAGTCGATTCCGAGCCGCAGAACGAACAGACGCCTTTTCATCCACGCAGTCCGTATGGCGTTTCGAAAGTTTATGGTCATTACATAACGATCAATTATACTGAAAGTTACAATATTTTTGGATGCAGTGGGATTTTGTTCAATCATGAATCCCCGCGCCGAGGAATAGAATTTGTAACTCGAAAAATTACTGACGCTGTTGCAAAAATTAAACTTGGTTTGCAAGAGAAACTGTTTTTAGGAAATTTAGACGCCTGCCGAGACTGGGGGTTTGCCGGAGACTATGTTAAAGCAATGTGGTTGATGTTGCAGCAAAATCAGCCGGATAATTTTGTGATTGCAACCGGGAAAAAGCATAGTGTGCGTCAATTCGTACAGGCGGCGTTTGATCGCGTAGGACTTAATTACGAAAAATACGTTGAGATTGATCCTAAATTTTACCGACCGGCTGAAGTATGTACGCTTTGCGGAGATGCCAGTAAAGCTAAACGTATTTTGCATTGGGAACCGGAAGTTGATTTCGATTCTCTGGTTAACATGATGGTTGATAGCGACTTAAAATCTGTACAACAGTCTTGATTTTATTCTCATAAAGCGCTATTATTGCGTATTATGAGACCTATTAGACCAATTATTACAGATTTTGAAGAAGTCGTATTGCCGGAGGACGATTTGAACAAGGATTCCTCCGAGGCGTCTGTTGACGATTTGTCCTCTGCGTTTAATCGACTTATCAATTCGTCAGTAGAGAATCAATCTGATAATTCGTCTAATAAAGAGTCTGACGTTAACGAAGAATCAAATACAGGAATAACCCCTGTTGAGGTGGACGTCTTGCCGCCAGAGACGGATTCTTCTAATACGCCGTCTGTACCCGCGGAGTCGACGTCTCAACCCGATTTGGAATCGGTTATTATTGCAGATCTGCAAGATGACGGAGAAAGTCCCGTTACTGCCGAGTCGATTTTTGAAGCGATTCTGTTTGTTGGATCGTCTGAAAACGATGGTTTTATTACTTCTGATTCGCTATGTCAGCTAATGCCGGGCGTTACAGAAGAAGATGTTGCGTCGATGGCAAAAAAAATAGCAAAACGCTGGCAAGAGGACAAGAGACCTTATTACATAGATTCTTCTCGCAATGGAGCGTGGCGCGTTCAGCTTGATCCTGTATTTGAACCTGTGCGTTCCGGTTTTTATTCCTCGGTTCGGGAATTTGAGTTGCCGCAAAGCGCTATTAATGTGTTGGGCATCGTTGCGTACCTTCAGCCGATTAGCGCTTTGGAAATCGGCGAGAAAACTCATATTGCTCATCCCGTTCCGATTCTTAATCAGCTTGTAAAAAGGAATTTATTGCAGGTGGAAAAAAGAATTACTGGCGATAAAAAAGTTAATCTGTATACCACAACAGACTTTTTTCTCGAATTCTTTGGGCTGGATTCACTCGAAGATTTACCCACCAGTGACGATGTCTGATAAGTTGGAGAATAGCAACGTCTAATAGCAATGTGCATAGCGGTATGTCTGCATCATAACCGCTATAAAACATGAATCCAGCGATCGACTTCTGCACAACTATAGTGGAGTAAGGAGACGCTTGGATTCAGTAGAATATGAATATCCTATTATGATCTTCTGATTTTAATTACTCATTGCTTCTTCTATCGTCGCAACGCAGCGGTCTATCTGTTCGTCCGTTCCGACGGAAATGCGAAGTCCTTCGCCCCAGCGGTCGTAGACCATGTAACGGACGAAAATGTTGCGCTCTTTGAGGTATTCGTAAATCGGCTTGAGCGGTTTTCCGGGATAGACGTTCCACGTAAAGTTGGCGTGAGAGTCAGGCACGGTAAATCCCAAGGCGCGCATCTTTTCCGTCAGACGCGTTCGAGTCGCCTTGATTTTTGCAATCGTTTGACGAAGCCAATCCTGATCCTGAATCGCAGCCGATGCTGCTGCTATCGACAGGGCGTCGCAGTTGTACGAGTCCTTGACCTTGATAAACTGCTCAATCAGTTCCGGACGCGCCACGAGGAATCCGAACCGCAGCCCCGCCAGAGCGTACGATTTGCTGAATGTTCTCGACACCATAATATTGGACCGCTGTTTAACCAGTTCCAGACAGTTGAACTCGTTGAAATCGGCGTACGCCTCGTCAATGAGCAGCGGGCAGGACAGCTTGTCCGCCAGCGCCAGCAGGTCGTCCGGCGAAACCGTCGTCCCGGTTGGGCTGTTGGGGTTAGGCAGGAAAAACAGCTTGACGTTGCCGTCCGGACGGCTGAACGCGTCGGTAATTTTCCAGTCGGAGGAATAGTCAACCTCTTCCCACTGCGCCCCTTGCAGTTCTGCCAATGATTTATAGAGAATATAGCTCGGATACGGCAGACGGAGTTTGTTTTGCTCGCCAACCAAAGCGCGGGTAACAATTGTCAGGATATCGTCCGATCCGTTCCCGCACATAATCCAGGACGGGTCGACGCCCAAAACCTCAGCCGCCGCCTTGCGAAACGGCGTTCCCATCGCGTTGGGGTACAGGTTGAGCGTATGCGCTGCCTTTGCAATCGCCTCGTGAACCCGTTCCGAAGCCGGATAGGGGTTCTCGTTGGTGTTGAGCTTAATAAAGTCGCCTGTCTGCGGCTGTTCTCCAGAAATATATCCGCCCATCTGGGCGATGTTGTCTCGAACGTATTGCATGTTTGAAGTTAGAAGTGAGGAGTGAGGAGTTACGCTTCGCGCCTCATTCAGGCGTTTTGCCTGTTCAAAAGTTTTTTAACACGAAATACACGAAAAGAACGAAACAAACGAAAGGATTATTTATTCTAAAATTTTTTCGTAAATTTCGCTTATTTCGTGTTTTTCGTGTTTAAAAATTCTATGATTTACAAAGGAGTATTGATTTTAAACCGTATTTTCCGGGGGCTTACGCACCCCGGCTCGCCTTAGAACCAATTGGCTGCAAAACCGCCGTCGACGCTCAGAACCGCTCCGGTAATGAATCCGGCAGCGTTTCGCGAACAGAGCAGCAAAGCGGCGCCTGCCAGTTCGTCTGGATTCCCGTATCGGCGCATTGGGGTGCCGCGCATGATGTTGTCAACCCGTTCCGGATCCAGAATCTTGCGATTCTGTTCAGCCGGGAAGAATCCTGGGCAAATCGTATTGCAGCGGACGTTTTTCAGAGCCATGTCCTGAGCGATGTTGCGGGACAGGTTGAGCACCGCCGCCTTGGACGCGCTGTATCCGAAAACCTTCGACAGAGGGAGCAGGGACGTAACCGATCCGAAATTGAGAATCGCGCCGCCGCCGTTTTCCGCCATGTGTTCGCCAAAGACCTGACAGGAAAGGAACGTTCCCTTGAGGTTGATATTGATAACGAAATCCCATTTTTCTTCCGGATGTTCCAGAAACGTCTGGGAAGCGAAGTTGACGCCAGCCGCATTGACCAGGACGTCAACCTTGCCAGTCGGCTTTTTCGCCTCTTCCAGAGCGTTGACGATGGACTCACGCTTGGTAACGTCGATAAGCGTCCAGAACGCTTTTCCGCCCAACGATTCCAGTTCCGCAACGCGTTTCTGGCAACCGGCTTCGGTAACGTCTGCGACGACCACGTTTGCTCCTGCCTGAGCAAAAGCTCGGCACAGAGCGCCGCCCAACTCGCCAGCTCCGCCGATAACGACTGCCGTCTGACCGTCATAACCAAACATATTCTGGATATATTCTGACATCATACTCTCCTAAATTGACTGTAAATGAAGAAAAAGATTCATAGCAGGTTTTACCGTAAAAGCCTGTTTGAACTTCTTAAACTATACTATATATTATACCTGTGTTTCAGACTAATGTAAAGGGGGGAGGAATAGACGATTTGATTTGGGGTATGACACAGCCTGTCGTACCGTTATTGAAATAAAAACTTTTTCGATTATAATAGCATTATTGATATAAATTTTGGAGATAACGTATTATGATTGAAAACCAAACAACTGAAAATCAAACAACTGTTCCTGAAAAATTTAATGTACCGAATACGCTTTATATTCACTTACTGGAAAGGGTTCGCACATTACAAAATCAAGTTATTGAATTGTTGGTTGCGAAACACGATTTGCTGTATATACAGACCCCTGCTTTAATATGTAATTATTATGCCTGGCTATATCAATACGATAAAAAGGTTCTATTGTTTACAGCTAAAAAAGAGCAATGTCAGTTTGAAATTAATGAAATGAAAAAGTCGTTAAATGGCGTTGGTCATTTAACGCTAAGAGACATTTTACAACACAGTAAACAACGCTATAAAAATTTCAAAAAAGAGTTAAAAAAGCAAAAAAAACAGTTCAAACAAATTGCTAAAATCGATAAATGTTATACGCTTTCAAATAAAAAATGGAAAAGGTTATGTAACCTTTATAAGTTTATTCGATTTGAGCAAAATATAAAGAGCTATTCTAAAACGGATGAAGCCTACAGAGATAAATTGCGTAAAATAGCAGACTGTTATTATAATAAACGCAATTTGAGAGCTATGTATGAGTTAAGCTTATACGTTAAGGACTGCAATCTTAACGATTGTAATGCGACTATGGCAGTAAGTGAAATTAAGCAAGTTAT
>JAZQDP010000427.1:0-2518 GCA_045546875.1 Thermoguttaceae bacterium
TAATGCCAATTATATCGTTCTGATTCAAATCTCCTCTCCAGAAATTGGAGGTATAATTTTCGGCGCCTGTAAAGCTTACGTTTCTAAATGCAGCGTTAACGGGAGCTGCTGGGATTTGTGGAAAAATGTAGCCTGCCTGTATTGGTACATTAACCACATTCCCGGTAGCGGACTCAATCGTGAAACCGCTAACGGGATTGGTAACGTCAGTATTGAACGCAGCGCCATCGCTAACTTTTATAACGTCGCCTTCAGCGGCTCCGGTTGTGGTCTGGACGGCGCCAATGTCGGTTCCTTGAGCGGTTGGTTCTTCTCCGCTGCTGCTGTTGTAACGAAATACGGTATTTTGCGCGTTGACGGTTAGAGAGAAAAGGGTCAGCGCAAGGATGACGCCAAGCGTGAACTGACAGGATGGCGAGTGAATAACTCGATGCGTTGATAAATTTTTCATGGTTCTTAAAATGTTGTTGGGGGAGGGTAAACAAATCTTCCGTTCATTACATTGAACGTTTTCTAAATTATGCTATACAAATCGTTTTTGCCGATGAGTTTGTTGCATAAAAATCATAAATAACTGGAGCTTATGCCGAGTTATAAGGATGGTATGGGTTATAAGCGCGGCAAATTAGGGGAAAAAGGCAATTATGGAGCAAGCGCAATTACGCTGAAAACTGTCAAGACGTCAACCGAGACGGCTGCGAAAACCGTCGGAAAGAAGCGAATCTTCCGAAGGTAACTTGGACAGAATGGGTAAATCGTAAATTGGTCATTGCGATAAACTCATAAAAGGCAAAGATGAATATAATTTCTCCGTACGAAATCATTTCATTGCATGTAAGTATAATTAAAAATAAAGGATAGTCAATGGGGTAGTGTGCAAAATTTTAGTGCATATATAAATATGAATGAAATTTATAATATTTTTAAAATATTTTTATGATTAAATACAACCGTTTGCAGGCAAAATTAGGCAGTAGGCAGTAGGCAGTAGGCAGTAGGCAGTAGGCAGTAGGCAGTAGGCAGTAGGCAGTAGTTTAATTAGCAATTAGCGATTAGCGATTAGCGATTACGCAAAGCGTAGGCGAGCCGGGGTGCGTAAGCCCCCGGGTGTCCGTGAAATAAAACCTCACGCAAAGTGCGCAAAGTTCGCGAAGTTTTAAAAATTTCTTTGCGATCTTTGCGTTCTTTGCGGCTTAAAATCTTTGGCAGGACGCCCGCGAAAACCTCACGCGGAGACGCGGAGACGCGGAGTTTTAAAAAGATTGAAAGGGGAGCGCTTGCGTAATTGCTAATTGCTAATTGCTAATTGCTAATTAAACTACTCCCTACTCCCTCCCCCCCCCTAACTCCCTCTTTACTTTTTTTCCGGAATGATGTATAATCCAGACATTGTTTGATAAAATTCAAACCAATTTCGTAAATTTACGTAATATAATTCAGGAGATTGAACCATGGCTAGAAAATTCCTTCATGTCGGTTGCGTTACGCAAGACAAAAACTTTCCTGGTCTGAACTACAATCCCATTTTGGATTGCTACTGTTCCGATCCGTCAGCCAACGAACATAACATCGAATGGCTGTACTTTCCAGAAACCAGCCCCCTGTTGAAAACGGCTATTTCCAAGATGACTCACATCGCCTATATGGTAGACGATTTGGACGCTGCTGTTGCTGGCAAAGAAATGGTTCTTGAACCGATCGAAGTTGGTCCCGGGTTCAAAATTGCGTTCTTCTTTGAAGATGGCGCGCTGGTCGAAAACTGCCAAGCCGGCTGCAACGATAATTGCGGCTGCGGTTGCCAAAAATAATCCCGCTGTTTCGTACGCAAAATCAGTTTAATTATTGTCTCCCGTCGAGGCTATTCGTTTGTAAGAGCCTCGATGGCGTTTTTTTTACTAACTTTTTTGAGTATTTCATTACTATATTTTAGAGGTGTTTAGATGGAACAGTTCCCCATGACTCAACAGGGATACGATAAACTCCGTGCAGAGTTGGAACACATGGAGCAGGTGGAAATGCCCCAAATTGTCGCTCGTATTGCAGAAGCCCGCGCGGAAGGCGACTTGAGCGAAAATGCGGAATATCACGGCGCAAGAGAAAGTCAAGGCCTGCTCGAAGCAAAGATGGGACAGATTCGCTATAAGCTTTCCAACGCTAAAATCATTAGCGCTACTGACCTGCCGACGGACGAAGTCGTCTTTGGTTCCTCCGTTCGCGTTTACGACGAATATTTCGACGAAGAAGTTCTCTATTCTATCGTCGGCGCGGGAGAAGAAGACGCAAGCGAGAACAAAATTCTCGTTACAAGTCCCTTGGCGCAAAGCCTCTTGGGGAAAAAAGCGGGCGACAAAGTCAAGTTAGACGCACCCGTCGGCGTGATTACCATGAAAATTTTAGAAATTTTACCGCCGCAATAACCGATAAAGATATAAAGGGAACTTCTGTTCAGAATTATATACATTTTTTACTAGAATATTCCTGAAAATGAGCTGTTAGCTCCTAGCTCCTAGCCGCTAGC
>JAZQDP010000428.1:0-5888 GCA_045546875.1 Thermoguttaceae bacterium
AGCGCCGTCAGGAACAAGTCGGATTTCGCTAAACATAAGCGTATTAGACGTACCGTCTGTAACAAAAGCCGGCTTTACCCCAAACAATGGCGGAAAGATTCCGTTAAGCTGGGTGCACAATTCCTGTTTCCAGGCGCCAGATTCATCAACATTAAAATAGGTGTTCCCCCCGTTGCCAACGTAATTCCCGTGAAAGCCTTGCTGGTTTTGAGCTGAAGAACCGTTATGAACTTTGGGGTTATTTTGATCGTCAGGGCACATCAAAGTAGAAACAATCGTGGTTTTAGCCGGCAGGTTTGTGTAGTCAAAACTGCCTCGTCCGCCATTGGACTCAGGGAAATGATAGTGTTCGTCATAAATGTCATACAACGCTTTCTGATCAATATACGGAAGAATATGATAGTACCAACTACGGCGCATCCAAGCCTCAGGTTTTGTTTCGTTATCGATATACCCGTATGAGCCACAGCAATATGTTTTATGAACCGACTCGTAATTAATAACCGCCAGAGTGATCTGCTTGACGTTGTTGGTGCACTGCATTCGTCTGCCAGCCGCGCGTGCTGCTTGAACCGCGGGCAAAAGCAAACCTACCAAAACGCCAATAATTGCGATTACAACAAGAAGTTCTACAAGAGTAAAGCCGAATTTGTTAATACCACGTGTCATAATAACAACCTTTTAATATCTGAAATAATGATTTTTTTGGCGACAACCACGCCTTACTGTTCTTCTGATTTATTCGATGAGCGCAATTTTTTCCATTCCGCAACAGCAAGCTGGTCGCATTTTTCATTTTCAGGATGCCCTTGATGCCCGGGAACGTACGTGTATTTTATTTTATGAATTTGATTTAATTCGTCCAATTTTTGCCATAAGTCAATATTTTTGACCGGTTTACCGTTAGCAAGCTTCCAACCTTTATTTTTCCAGGAGGAAATCCATTTTGTTAATCCATTGCCAACATAAGAACTGTCAGAAACCAATTCAACGGAAACGGGGCGCGTCAAAGCCATCAATCCCATAATAACCGCCATTAGTTCCATTCGATTATTTGTGGTGTCTTCCTCTCCTCCGGATCGAACCTTTTCACGACCAGACGCTTGATGACGTAAAATATACGCCCAACCGCCCGGACCGGGGTTGCCGCTGCAAGCTCCGTCTGTAAATAAAATTACTTCACTCATAATAATATTATAAAGAATTTAAAAAAATTAGCAATCCCCAAACGAATCGTTTTAAAAATATATCGGAAAAAACGATGGCAATTTATCGTAAGCGAAAACTATTTTCTATAGGTTATTTAATCAACCCTACTCCCTCCAAACTCGGGACGCCGGGGACGGTTTTAATCCAGGCACGGCGGCCGAACGGCGTTCCGGCTGGGGCGGATATGTTCGGCGTCGAAAAGGAGTTGCCGCGGTACACGTTCCAGTTCCCGTTTTTCTGGAACGTCTTGCAGTCAATCGCAGCGTTGCCGAGGATGTAGTTTCTGTTATACGTCTGATGAATTCGATTCATGGTCGGATAGGTTTTGTGATACAGAGGGTTAACGTATTGAGAAAACCGTTGTATGAACTCTGAATAGCGCGAATTATTCCATGGGCTGAAGCTGAACGCGATATTGCAATCGACAAAAACGTTTTGCAGGCAGACGTTGTCGTGTCCGCCGTGAATCTGAATCCCTCCGAACATGCCGCCGGAGCAGCGATAAAAGACGTTGCCAATCATAACGACGCCCGAAATAGCGTCGTCGAGACGAATTCCCGCCTGACCGCACCGGGCGTCCAAACCCTTGATGTCGTGCCAGAAATTTCTTTCAATAACAAGACCTCGATAGGTTGGGTTGCCGTAGACGTCAATTCCCGCCTGATCGCTGAACTCGTAAACGACGGAATGAACCTCGTTCCGAGCAACATAAATGTCGTTGCCGTCCGTTCTAAAGGCGTGGTGCGGCGAATCGTAAACCAGATTGTTGGAAATGACAAACCCGCAGCCCGACGTATGAACGGCGGGAGCGTACGCGCGGTCGATTCGGGAGAAGTCGCTGATTTCACAGTTGTGAACAATATGTCCAGCTTGAACCAGTTTCTCTCGGTCGCCGCCGGAAAGGCGAACGCCGGACGCGCCCATCTCCCGAATTCGGCAATTCACAACGCCGCACAGCGAACCGCCGCGAAGAATCGCTGCGTTCCCGCCGAGCTGTTCTATCGTAGAATTTGTTACATAGCAGTGTAAGCAGTTTTCCATCAAAACGCCGGATTCCCGGCTGTTCTTCAACGTCAGATTGTTCAATACGACGTTTTTACAGTTCGTCAGATGGAACAGCCGTTCGTTCAGAACGGGAAACTCCACCGCCGCCTGAAATCGTCCCTTGGCGTCGAGCTGATCGGCGGCGGGCAGATAGTACAGCGTTCCCCGCTGACGGTCAACGTAGTATTCGCCCGGCTGATCGAGTTCTTCCAGAATGTTGACCAGATAATAATGGAATCGACCGGTTAGATTTACGTCCTTGACGGTTATCGTCTTCTTTTGTCTGTCGATTTGGACTTTTTTAATGTGCGACGCCCATTCCCAGGTAAACAAGCCGTTCGCCCAGACGTCGTTCTCGTCCGGGTTGTCCGACAACCGCCATTTTTCCGGGCGGTCGAAGCTGTATCCAAACGAATTCCCTTCTACCGCGCCGAATTTCAGCGGTTCTTCCCCGGCGTTGGGGTATCGAGCCAACGTCTGCGCTTCCCCGTTGACGTACAAGCTGGGAACCGGATTGACAGTATCGCCGACGCCGTACCCGCGAGATTGAAGCTGACCGAAATCTGCTACGCCCGCCGCTTTGAGATCGCATTCCAAAACCTTGCCGCGAACGGATTCCGACAGACGCTCAAGAACGTCTTTGTCTGTAACAGGCTGAAACTGCGTCAGCGTCTTCGCCCCGGTCAGAACCGCTCGTTGTTCTTCAGCAGAAGCGATAACAACGTTTTGCAGCTCGTTCAGATTGACAGTTTTGTCGATGTAATACGTCCCTCCGAGCAGAGCGATTTCAACCGTCTGCCCAGGATTGTCGTTCTGCCATGCCTTCGCCAAAACCAGAGCATTATTGAGCTTCGTCGGCGCGGACTGAGTTCCGGGATTGGCGTCAGTGCCGGACGTCGAAACATAAATTGTAAATTGGGGCGACCGTGAGACGACGCACTTTTCCTGTTCGAGAGCTTTTCGTTCCAGGTCTCTCAATCGTTCTGCGCTTTGAATCAGTCTGTCGATTTCGTCACGTTCAGAAAACTCAGCGTCAAACTTCTCTTTGAGTTTATTGAGCAGTTCCGTCTGATTGGTCTGTTCAAGTCGACGAGCAACGCTCCACAACCGACTGATCCGCTTCGCCTGATCTTGAGGTCTGGTCGGTTCGGAATCGGTCGACGCCAGCAGCTTTTCCGCGTCCTCTTTTGCGAACTGAGCAATCTGACTTTCCGTCCCGAAGCTGAATAAATAGTCGCTCTGAATTTTGTTACGCAGTTCTTCCGGCAGTCCCGGCTGATTGAGCAGGCATTCCAAGGCGTCTTTATTCAGCGTTGCGTTATACGCCCCAAAGACCGGCGCGTATTGCGGTAACAGAGCCAGCGTCTTCTTTTCCTGTTCCGGGAACCCGTTTTCAAATCGAGCGGCGATTTCCTTCTCCGTCAGCGCGCGCGGATAGAATTTCAGGCAATCCACGTACATGCGGTTCGCCCCGACGCCGTACCCGCCGTTCCCAACTTTAATCGGCGCGCCTTTGGTATCCAAAACCGCAACGTATTCCCGTCCTCCGGCAAGCTGCCCGTCGAGCCAAAGTTTCATCGTCTTCCCATCGTAGGTGCAAACGACGTCATGCAAAACGCCCGGCAAGATTCCTCTATCCGATCCGAGACTGACAGCAGACGGGTTTTTCCCAATCTGGAACGTTACCCGCTGATTAATCCAGCTGTAATGAGCGCGAATGCCGTCATAATAGCCGCTGGCGACCGAAAAGAGCATTCCCAGCCCGTCGCCGTTGCCTTTCGATTCCGCCTGACCAAGCAGTTTAACCCGCATGGCAAACGTAAACGCGCCGCTGGAAACGTCCGGCGTTTTTCCAGCAACAAAGTCGTCGCCCACAATTCGGTTGACTTCAATCGTCTGCTCCTGCGCTAAGGCAGACGTCAGACTTAACAACAAACTCAAAGCAAAGACAGCTACTCTTTTCATGGCAGGAATATCCTTTTAATCAGGGGAAGGAATACAACATTTCAACGTTTATACATTTAGAATACCATAGCGCAAAGACAAAGTCAAGACAGCAGAGAAAAAACGAGAGGAGAAATATCGGAGAAACGGAAAGGGAACGCAGAAGGCTCACACGCTTTCATATACGCAACAACGCTCTGACCACAAAAGACAGCCAGAGCGTTGTGTATTATTCGATAACAAGAGCAAACAAAGCTCCCAATCTATGAACGCCCAGTTTATCAAATGTCCTGCTTGTCGAACGCGGAGTCGAACGCGATGTCCGACGTGCTGAACTGCAGGTTGTCGCGAATGTACTGGAGGGATTCCAGAGCGCCTTGATCGCGCTGCATGCCGGAATCTTCCCATTCAACGGACAGTGGACCATCGTAATGAATGGCGTTCAGAGCGCGAATGATTTCCTCGAAGTTGACGCCGCCACGACCAACCGAGCGGAATTCCCAACCGCGGCGAGGATCGCCGAATTCCAGATGAGAACCGAGAATGCCCGTCTTGCCGTTGAGGTTGACGATAGCGTCTTTGATGTGGCAGTGGAAAATGCGATCCGGGAATTCGCGGATGAATTCGACGGGGTCGATTCCTTGCCAAATCAGGTGGCTGGGGTCAAAGTTGAAGCCAAATTCAGGGCGATAATTAACCGCTTCCAAAGCGCGTTTGGCGGAGTAAATGTCGAACGCGATTTCCGTCGGGTGAACTTCCAACGCGAACTTGACGCCACATTCGCCAAAGACGTCCAGAATCGGATTCCAGCGTTCGGCAAACAGGTCGTAGCCTTCCTGAATCTGCTGCGGAGTTACCGGCGGGAAGGAGTAAATCCACTGCCAAATGCTCGAACCGGTGAATCCGTTGACAACCTTGACGCCAAACTTCTGAGCGGCGCGAGCGGTTCGCTTCATTTCTTCAGCGGCGCGCTGGTTGACTCCGTCCGGATCGCCGTCGCCCCAAACGTCTGCCGGCAGGAAGCCCTTGTGGCGTTCGTCGATTTTGTCCAGAACGCACTGACCGCGAAGGTGGTTGCTGATTGCGTAGCATTTTTGACCGTAACGTTCCAGCTGAGCGTGCTTTTCATCGCAGTAATTGGGATCTTCCAACGCCTTGTGAACGTCGAAGTGGTCGCCCCAGCAGCACAGTTCCATGCCGTCAAAGCCAAATTCCTGAAATTTCTTAGCCAGTTCTTCGCACGGAATATCCGCCCACTGACCGGTAAACATTGTAACGGGTCGAGCCATTGATGTCTCCTTAAAGAAAAGTGAATAATTTAAGTTGCGAGTTAAGAGCGCTCGAGATATTTATCCCTTCTGTTTTTACTTTCTCTAAACTCAACATATAATATCTTATTTTACTTTATTAAAAAGATATTTGCAAGCCCCGAACTCATTTTTTTAAAAAAATCCCCAAAATTTCAACAATGCGGATTGCAAAATGCGAGAAATTAGCAAATTACATTAGATAGATAAGCTACAATGGGCAAGAGCCAGTAATTTTAAAATCACTACTACCTACTGCCAAATGAGCTATTAGCTTCTAGCTAGTTTCCATTTTCTAAAAAATGATTTTTAAAAAAGTGGAGATTTTTCTCCACTTTTTTATTTTTGATAAAGACCATCAAGCGCAATATTGTCGTATAAATA
>JAZQDP010000429.1:0-4320 GCA_045546875.1 Thermoguttaceae bacterium
ATAAAAAAATAAAAGAGTTTTGACAAACATTATTTTATTGATATAATATATATAAAATTAAAACCGATAATACATAAGAACCAGATCATAGAGCAATTATGGCAAACCGAATCAACGTAACTCGAAGCTATTCCCCACCAGCGGAGGAATATCAGCAATATGTTAGTAAAATATTGGAAACGTCAGTATTTACTAACAACGGTCCATTTTTGCAGGAACTGGAAAAGAAATTAAAAGATTACATAAACGTTCCATATCTCCAGTTTGTTACCAATGGAACGGTTGCAATTCAGCTGGCTTTACGCGGTCTGGGAATTACCAATGGCGAAATTATCACTACGCCCTTTACTTACGTTGCGACAACGTCCGCCATTCTTTGGGAACGCTGCACGCCGGTTTACGTTGACATTGAGCCGAAAACGCTCTGTATTGATCCGAACAAAATTGAGGCTACCATCACTCCAAAAACGCGTGCGATTCTAGCGGTTCACGTTTTTGGGATTCCGTGTGATGTAGAAGCGATTGCCGATATTGGGAAAAAGCACGGCATTCCCATAATTTACGATGCCGCCCACGCTTTCGGCTGCGTTTACAAGGGGAAATCGCTTCTCAGCTACGGGGATGTATCGACGTGCAGTTTTCACGCAACGAAACTGTTCCATACCATCGAAGGCGGCGCGGTTATTTGCAATTCCGAAGGAACTAACAGACAAATAGATTTAATAAAACGGTTTGGTCATCACGGAGACAATCATTATTGTTTAGGCATTAACGCCAAAGCATCAGAACTTCAGGCGGCGATGGGGCTTTGCAATCTTCCTCACATTCAAGAAATAATTGCCGATAGAAAAAGAAGCGTAGAACTGTACGATTCGCTCCTTCAAGGGAAAATCCTCCGACCGATTCTGCCGGAAGGGTTAGAATATAACTATTCTTATTATCCGGTTGTTTTTAAATCGGAGAAGGAGTTATTAAAAGTAAAAGAAACGTTAGAATCTGAAGACGTCTTCGTTCGTCGATATTTTTATCCAACCTTGAATAAACTGCCGTATCTGGACAGATATTATCCATGCCCGGTTTCAGAAGACGTTTCCAATCGAATTGCATGTCTACCACTGTATTATGGTTTGGAAAAAGACGTTATTCACAGAATCGCGAACGTCATTTTAAAAGTCGTTCCCCTTTAACATAGAAAGGGTTAATAGTACAATGGCTTATACAAGTTTCTATTCAAACGAGGAATTGTTGGAAATTGGTTTTAAATCGGTTGGCGAAGACGTTCTGGTTTCGCGCAAATGCTCAATTTACGGAGCTGCTAACATTTCAATAGGATGCCATTGCCGCATTGACGATTTCTGCATTCTTTCTGGAAACATTTCAATTGGCGCATACGTTCATGTTGCGGCATTTTGTGCTTTGTATGGCGGAGGTGGAATTGAAATTGACGACTTTTCAAACTTGTCTCCTCGATGTACGGTTTTTAGCGCAACAGACGATTTTTCTGGCAACTACTTAATCAGCCCAATGGTTCCGCCAGAATATACCAACGTCAAAAGAGAAAAAGTAACGCTCCATAAATATGTAAATATCGGCGCTCATTGTGTTATCATGCCAGGCGTAGAACTGGAATCTGGCATTGCAATTGGAACAATGTCTTTGGTCAGAAAATCCTTAACAAATGACGCCGGATGGACTATTTATTACAGTACAAGCGCTTTAACGCCTCTTGGTCCGCGTTCGCATAAAATGGAAAAACTTGCTGAAGAACTTCTGTCAAAATCAAACTAAAATCCAAGCGATTTAATTCATTTTCCAGAATTGAAATAATCTTTGCGGTTGGATATTATACGCTCTAACCACCGGATTTTTTCTTCGTTCTCCTGGAACAGACTGGAACGGTAATACATGCGTTCCGTTATCCAATCCCACGCTTTAAGCATGCGATATCTCAAGCTATAGTAAGCGCGTCTAAAAATATTCCCCGTAATAGAACGATAGAAAAAACGCATTTTTTTAGGCAACGCGTCCGGCGAATTAATCAATTCTATTTCTTCAGGTCGCAATTCTTTAGCAATTGTCTTGGCAAAGCGTTTCGAAATAAACCGCTTAACGGTCCAGGCAAAGAAGACTTCTTTAAGTTTCTTTAAGCTAAGCGTTTTGATGCACTCGTCATCAGCGCCTGATTCGACAACGTCAGAAATCATTATATTATAGGCAGCGGGAAACGTTAAATACACTTCCTCTGTCTTGGCGCTAGTAGAGTAGCCGACGCCGAATCGATAATTATAATAAACTTTCGGATAAACAACGATTTTATTCGCTAAAAACCGCGCGCGATACGCCAGAGGAACGTCTGCAAAGATAATCCCATCGTGAGAATAAATTCGATTATTCCTTAAAAAGTCCGTTCGAAACAAATAGAGCCAAACCGTTGGAACAACATGGTTCATTTGAATTTTATCAGGATTTTTCTCATAGACGCAGTATTCTATTTCTTCCGGCTTATTTATATCCGGGTTACCTCCATGGATTCGGTATAAAAACTGAACCATATCGGCGCCAGTTTCTTTTGCTTTTTGATACACGTCTTCACACAGACCGGCATTCCAAAAATCATCTCCATCGAGGAATATCGTATATTCGCCTGTTGCTTTCTCAAATCCGGAATTGCGAATGGCAATATTATCATGCGGTTTATGAATTACAATAAACCGGGAATCGTTGGCAGCGTATTCATCTAAAATTTGACCGCTGGAATCTGTTGAACCATTGTCAACGCAAATAATTTGCAGATCTCGCATGGATTGAGAAACTACAGAGTCCAGACATTCGCGAATAAATTTTTCCACGTTATATACGGGAATAATTACCGAGATATAGGGCTGTTCCTTATTGTTATTCATACTTTATTCTTTTTTCTTCCCTGCATGCTCAAACACGCAAAAATTCTTTTCGTCAATATGGGCGTTGGGATGGATGGCTGGAGTCTTGACGCTACTCCCGGTTGTTTTCTCTCATCTTGAAAAACTCGTCATGGTTTTCGATAACCGCTTTCAACCATTGAACTTCGTCTTCATGTTTTTTGTACAGACTGGAGCGATAATATAGTCGTTCGACAAACCAGTCTCACAGGTTTGCTGTTTTGTATTTTAACAAATTAAAAACTTTTTGAAAGACATTGCCCGTTACGGACAAATAAAACGTTCGCGTTTTTTTATCCTGATTTTGGCTATCGGAAATAATCTGCCGTGCTTCCGGAAGAAGATTGTCTGCAATACGCTTTGCAAACTCTTTCCGAACATGTTTTTTCACCAGCCAGGCGAAGTAAACTTCCTTGAGTTTTCTCAAGTAAAGAACCTGACGCACATCCTCAGACGCACCCGACAGAATCAACGTTTCTATCATGCGATTGTACGCAACAGGCAATTCAAAATAGGATTGTTCCTGCGTGGCGCTGGTTGAATATCCGCTTCCAACTCGATAGCAATACAACGGTTCCGGGAGTTCTACAATTCTATTGGCTAAAAATCGCGCCTGATACACAAAAATAACGTCTTCAAATTTTTGCTTTTCCGGAAACGCAATTTGATTGTCTTCCAATAATTTGTGCTTGTATAAATACTGCCAGACCGCTGGAATTTGATGCAGCATTTCAACTTTTTTCAGCGGGTCTGTCCATTCCCCTAACAGAATCGGTTCTGGAGTAAACGAATACGACGTTTCGCCAAAGGCGGAATACTGAAAATGAACCAGATCGGCATCTAACGCCTTTGCTTTTTCGTACGCAGCTTGACAGGCTGTTTCGACGAGCAAATCGTCAGAATCCAGAAACAGAACGTATTCGCCTTTAGCTCCTCTCAAAGCGTTGTTTCGAGCAACCGCCTGCCCGGCGTTTTCCTGATGAATTACAGCAATTCGTTCATCTTTTGCCGCGTACTCGTCTAGAATAGCTCCAGACGAATCGGTAGAATCGTCGTCTACGCAGATAACCTCTATATCGCGAAGCGTCTGATTCTTTGCGGAATCCAGACATTGATGCAGATAGCTCTCTACATTATAAACCGGTATGATAATCGAAACTTTGGGAGGCATTTACTTCAATTTCTAATTAATGTTTCTTAACCAACTTGCGAAACAATCTCAAAACAGCTTTAATACTTTTTATCATTACTTTACCTACAAAAGAATGATTCTCGATAGCAGGAACAACTTTATTACGAATATGATCCTGAATATAAAAAAACGACATATAGAAACTTTTACATGGTCGAAATAAAACTATATTAAAAAAAGTTTTATTATGGGGTTTAAAACTAGTTT
>JAZQDP010000430.1:0-20959 GCA_045546875.1 Thermoguttaceae bacterium
CATCCTACTGCCTACTGCCTACTGCCTACTGCCTACTGCCTACTGCCTACTGCCTACTGCCTACTGCCTACTGCCTACTGCCTACTGCCTACTGCCTCTTATTGGGAAATTTCAAGTAGAAAAAGTATCATCTACGGCGCCGGCGCCAAAACAGAACGAGAAGCTACGGCAAGAGTTTTTCTGTCGAACGGTTTTTGTGTTTGACAATGGACGCGTCGCCGCTAAAGTGCGGGACGTTGTGGTTAAGCGACAGCACGTGTTCAACCGTTTTTCCCGATTTAATATCGAACGTCATCGTTCCTTTCGCCCGGCACTGCACCAACTGCGCCAACGTCTTCGGGTCGTGAACCGGCGTTAAAATCTGAGTGTAATAGGTTATCGTGGCAATGTCGTCTTCAACCGATTCCAATACGTATTTTTGAACCGTCCGAACCTTAAAAACCGTTGAGCCGGGTTTGGGAACATAGACGGTTTTCTCTACATGCCACACGTCGCCGGGAAGAATTCGCCGTTCCGGAAACGGAACCAGCAGCTGAACCGGATTGAGCAGCTGAAGCTCCGTCTGCGGGAAAAAGTCTTCTCTCTTTACCACCTCGCCGCGCGCGTTGAGGGTTATGTCCGCCAACGGCGTATTGAGCATCTTTGGCATATTTTCATAACCGTGAGCCGGCGTTTTATCTTTTCGGCTGTCGTAACCCGCCCGATTCTGACCGGTTACATTTTGCCACAAGTTCATCCACGCGACGGAATTTTCGATTACAGCAGTACCGTCAGAATTTACCTTTTTAATTTTCCAGACCTTTTCCGACTCGCTGTACGTGTCCGTAACGATAGTCGTTTCTTTCATCGTTGTTTCGTTGTGAATGCGATGAACCACGTTCCAACGAATTGCCGCGCCTTCTTCAAACTTATAACGAAGCAAATAACCGTCTTCTTGCGAATACGCAACCGACGTTAAAACGGCGAAAAAAAGTATTGTAAAATAACGCATCATAGTATGGCGGTGCTTATGGTCTGCATAATCCAGCGATTAATATCAGCGTACATCTGCGAATTAAACGATTCGTCTTTATATTCTTTGAACTGAATATTGATTCCGGCGTTTGTAAAGGTGTCGATATCTTCTTTCAGATCAGGAGCGGAATAAGCGTGAGACGATTCTTGAAAGCCGACAAAATAAGTCTGTTTCTTTTGCAGTTTAAACTGTCGAAACATCATTGGCAATCGGGGCGTTGGGGCGTTAAAAATAGCCGCGCCGGCAAAATAATCCGGACGAGTTAACGCCAGCGCCATTGCCGCCGTGCCGCCAGCGTCCAGTCCAGCTAAAAAGATTCGTTTGGAATTGACGTTAAACTGACTCCGTATGCGGTCAACGGACTCTAAAACCCGGTTTTCTATATCCGACAAACACAGCGCCGGCCAGACGCTGCCATGCTTTTTGGAAAAGCCCTGAGGCGCAACGCCGATATAGTTCCGTAAACTGACTTTCGGCATAACGCTAAGCAGTTCTGTTTCGTCTCCCTGTTGAGAATGAAGCCATATCAAAAGCGGGTACGAATACGTACACAAATAATCCAAAGGCGTAAAAAACGATTCCCCGTACGACGTTCTCAGCTTGATTTCACGTTCGACAGCAGGAGCGGTTACGCAAGGCAAACCGTTGCCAGACCCGTCAAAGAGATAATCAAATGACATTCGCTCTGGGGATTCATGTTCGTTATTAGGGGAATAAATCGGGTTACTCATAATAACGTATAGTATCGTTTTTCTCAACCTTTGTCAACGGCAAAGAAACAAATTTTATTTATTTATATTAACAGATATTTTAGAATTAGCAGTTTTCCAGAAGTTTATTTAGACGCTTTTCGCTTACCGGGACGCGCGTGCCGAGTTTTTGGGCGAAAAGGGATACCCGGAATTCCTCGATCAGCCACCGGAATTGAACCAGTTCTTCCGATTCCTTGCCGACGTACCGCATCGATTCTCTTTTTTTACAGTAAACGTCCCAGAATTCCTGAACTGTTTCAGTAGCCGTCTGATCTCGATTTATCGCGCCAGCCGCCAAAGCGTCAAAGCGCATCAAAATGGCTTTCAGGAACCGCGGATAATGCCGCAGTTGCTGAATCGGAACGTTGACCAAAAAATCCGGTTCAAACAAGGCGTTTAACTGCGTCTCAACGTCTTGCCGGGCGTACTCAAATCGAGACGCAGCGGAAATAGAATCTATCTTAACCTGAACGGAATGGTACAACTCCCAGATTGACGGCAAGATGGCAACCGCGTCCTGAACGGCGTACCCGATATTGGATTTCGTCACTTTAACCAGTTCGTTAAACTGCCCTTCGTTGCGCGGTATGGAATCCGGCGTAAGCCTGTCGCCTAAAGCGAGCCTTGTTAAAAACTCTGCTATAGCCGATTCCAGCGTCTGTTTTTTAGCCCATGTTGCCGCGTAGAGGCGCATTTTTTCTATTCCCGGCAGATGCCGCGCCTGCAGGTTCAAGTCTCGCCGACACGCAATTTGAATCAGACGAATAACGCCCCGAAACGTTTGTTCCTGAGCGGATTCGAGGGACTGCGCCAGCCGCATTTGGACGCTCTCAACCGCGTCAATTAACGTTGGAAAAGCGTAAATTGTTGCGGCGCCAGACCGAACAGTTACGCTTTCAGGAAGACTCCCAAACGTCCAGCCCGTTAAACCGTCTTGAGTCCATTTTTCATCGGAATAGGATTCCAGCTGACGTCCGGTTTTATCTCCCAACTCGGCAACGAGCGCATCCAGATCGCGATTTTGAGCCACAATCTCGCCATTGGCGTCAAGCGCCTGAACGTTAATTTTTAAGCCATCGTCGATGGTCGTCAAGTCAAACATGGCAGGGGTAATTTCCTGCCCTCCGCGCTGGCTAAGCCGTCGAGCCACTTCTTCCAGAAAGTTTCCCTGACCGAACGACAGTTCTTTTGCAACCCACGCTGCCGTATCGGGAGCGGGAACAAGCGACCGACGATAACTCTTCGGCAAGGATTTAATCAGCGCCGCAATCCGCAGTTCCAAAAGCCCCGGCACGCCCCAGTCCAGTTCGTTTTGCGACAACTGATGAGCCGCCTGAACGGGAACCTGAACGGAAATCCCGTCGTCCGCCTCGCCCGGACGAAACGCGTATTCCAGAGGAATGTTGAGCTTCGCACCCTGAAACGTGTCTGGAAAGAGCTTCGACAAATCCCCGGACGGCAGTTCCTGAGCCGTAAAAACTTCCGGCGTCATAATCAGCGATTTATTGTTTTTCGGATTGGAACACCACTGTCTAAGCGTCGTTAAATCGTAAACGTCAGCAGGAATCCGGGCGTCGTAAAATTCGTACCGCTTCCATTCTCCGTAGAGGAAATCAGGACGGCGCATTTTCGCCTGAAGACGTTCCATTTCCGATTGCAGTTTGACGTTGCGGGAATAAAAATCGAGCTTGCAGTCGATATTGCCTTCCACCAGCCCGGACTGAATTAACAGCTGACGAGATTCCGCCGGATTGATTTTCCCGTATCGCACTTTTCTTTTAACGACAATCGGCAACCCGAACAGAGACACGTTTTCAAAAGCCACGGCAGAGCCAGACGCCTTCGACCAATACGGGTCTGTGTATGAACGCTTAACCAGATGTTCCGCCATCGGTTCAATCCACCCGGGATCAATTTTAGCGGCGCAGCGTAAAAATCGTTTGGACGTTTCGACCATTTCAGCCGCAACCAGCCACTGCGGGGTTCCACGATTTAATTCGGAATTCGGAATTCGGAATTCGGAATTATCTTTGGAATCCGCTTTGCGTAATTCCGCATTCCGCATTCTGCATTCCGCATTTCGAAGACCGCTGCCGGGCCAAAGGAAATACTTTCCCCCCGAGGTAAGATACTCGCCCGACGGCTGCTTGAACGCAATATTTGACAGCAGCCCGGTTAAAACGGCGCGATGAATGGCTGACGTTTTGTCTGCCGTAAACCGTTCAACGTCAAACGACGCCCCGTCCTTGACGCTTGAGGAAGATCGGCTGTTACGATGTAACGAAACCTGTTCCTGTAACTGCCGATATAAATCCGTCCATTCCCTCATTCGGTTCGCGGACAGGAAGTTTGTAAAGCACGCTTTTCGGAGCTGAGATCGGGACAGTTTATTCCGCAGAGCGTCATAAAAATTCCAGAGTTTGAGCAGGGACAGGAAATCGGAATCGGCGTTTACAAACTGTTCATGAGCCGCGTCCGCCGCCTGCGCTTTCTCTAGCGGTCGTTCGCGCGGATCCTGCAATTCCAAAGCCGAGGCAATAACTAAAACTTCGTCCAGGCAATCCTCTTCCTCTGCCGCCAAAATCATTCGACCGATTCGGACGTCAACCGGCAACGTCGATAAATTTTTCCCGATAGCGGTAATACGTCGATTTTTATCTAAAGCGCCCAATTCAAAAAGAGTATTGTACCCGTCGCGAATTGCCGCTGACCTGGGCGGGTCAATAAACGGAAACCGTTCCAAATCGCCCAATTTAAGAGCGACCGTCTGAAGAATAGCCGTGGCAAGATTGGTTCGCTGAATTTCCGGCGTTGTGTATTTGTCTCTGGACTGATAATCCTGTTCAGAATACAGACGAACGCAAATGCCGGGACCGATTCGCCCGCAACGACCGGCGCGCTGGTCGGCTGACGCCTGAGAAATCGCCTCGATTGGCAATCGCTGCGTTTTCGTTCGGGCGGAATACCGGCTTATTCTCGCTGTACCGGTATCGACAACGTACCGAATTCCCGGCACGGTGATAGAAGACTCCGCAACGTTGGTCGCAATAACGATTTTACGGCGCTTGGACGGTAAAAAGATTTTTTGCTGTTCCTCTGCCGTCAACCGCGCAAAAAGCGGTAAAATATCAGGACGGTTGAGTTCCTCTTCCCGGCTCCGAAGCAGTTTTGCCGTTTCTAAAATATCATATTCCGTCGGCATAAAAACGAGGATGTCTCCGTAACCTTCAGAACACAAATCGGAAACCGCCCTGACGACGGCGCGCTGCCAGTCAACGTCGTCTTGATCGTTTTGGTCAACCTCGTCGTCGGATTCGTCGTCAACCTCCGGTGGGCAATACCGAATTTCAACCGGATAGGTTCTGCCGGAAACCGAAACAACGGGCGCCGGGGTAAACCCGCTCACGCTGCTGTACGTTCCAAAATGTTCAGCAAATTTCTCTGCGTTAATTGTGGCAGAGGTAATGATGAGCTTCAAATCCCGCCGTTTGGGAAGAATTCGTTTAATATACCCCAACAGGAAATCGATGTTAAGCGACCGTTCGTGCGCCTCGTCGATAATCAAAACGGAATACTTTTTCAGAAGACGGTCGTGCTGGATTTCCGCCAGAAGAATGCCGTCCGTCATGAGCTTGATTTTGGTGTCGGCAGACGTCCGGTCGTTAAACCGTATTTTATATCCAACCAAATTGGGCGGCGCGGGGCTGCCTGCCAGATGATAGGATTCTGAAATTTCTTCAGAAATGCGCCGGGCAATGCTGATAGCGGCAATACGTCTGGGCTGAGTATGACCAATCACGCCACGCTCAGCCAATCCCATTTCCAAAAGAATTTTGGGAAGTTGCGTAGATTTACCTGACCCTGTCTCACCACAAAGAATTACAACCTGATTGTCAGCAATAACGGAACAGATTTCGTCCCGATGCTGGCAAACGGGTAAAGACGGGTCGAAGATTAATTCGGAATGCGGAATTCGGAATGCGGAATTACTATGCTCTTGCATCAACTCCTCACTCCTTAATTTAGCTGTCAGCTGCTAGCCGCTAGCTACTAGCCAGGAGTTAAAGACTAGAAGCTAAAAGCCAGGAACTTATAACAACCAAACTATAAACCCATATTTTCGATAATGACTTCAGCGCCGGGAGTGAGCTGACGAATTTTATCGGCAATAGCCTGTTTGTCAGCGCCCTTCTTAAGACGGGCTGCGTACTGGGCGAGCTTCATTTTGCGATGACGACGACGTTTGATTTCTTTTTTGCGTTCACTAATCGGCATGGTAAATCCTTAAAAATTGTTAATTATGGTTGTTTTAGTTGACGCTTAACAAGTCGGAACGAGCCAAGCGTCTTTAGACTTTTACGTAGGACTATATATTAAACCAAATTTTTCTATTTTGTCAACGGGGGCGCCAAAAATAATGAGGGGAGTATAGGCAGTAGGCAGTAGGCAGTAGGCAGCAGGCAGTAGGCAGTAGGGAGTAGGGAATGAAAAGCGGGAGCGTAGTTACGCTTTTGCCGCAAGGCGAACGAACTCCCAGCCGCTCCCAGCAACTCCCTGAAGTTCTCATTCTATTAACAGAGAGCAGAAAACAGGTCTTTTATTAAAAACGATTTTGTGTATAATGTAGGGAGTAGGGAATAGGGAGTAGGGAATAGTAAGTTTAACCTGCTGCCTCTTGCCTACTGTCCAATCTCACCACACCCCCTATTTCCCTATTCCCTAAATGAAATACAATCACGTTTGCGTAGAATGTTTTACGCATATACTGCCGCCGGAAATCGTAACGTCAGACGAAATCGAAGCGCGCCTGGCGCCAGCATACGAACGGTTGCGGCTGCCGGCAGGTCGGCTGGAATTGATGACCGGCATTGCGTCGCGCCGGCTTTGGCATGAAGGTTCCGGCATCGGCGAAGTCAGCGCTCAGACGGTTGCCAAGGCGATTGACCAGTCTGGAATCGATAAAAGTCTGTTCGGCGCGCTGATTCATGCGTCCGTCTGCCGGGATTTTATGGAACCGGCAACGGCGGCGGGCACGCACTTCCGCGCCCAAATGCCGTCAAGCTGTCTGATTTTCGACGTCTCCAACGCCTGTCTGGGAATTCTGGACGGGACGTTCCTTTTAGCGAACATGATAGAACTGGGACAGATTAAAGCCGGCGTCGTCGTTGGAACGGAAAACAGCCGATCCCTGATGGAAACGACGATTAAACGATTCAATACGGACACATCCCTGACGCGGCAGAGCTGCAAGAACCTGTTCGCGTCGCTGACAATCGGGTCAGGCTCGGCGGCGGTCGTGCTGACGCACGATTCCATCAGCAAAACCGGTCGGCGTCTGCTGGGCGGAGCCTGTTATACGGATTCCTCTGGAAGTACGCTATGCCAGTCGGACGAGACGTCGCTTGAAGGCGATATGATGCACACGGATTCCGTCAAGCTGCTGGAACAGGGCGTTGCCGCCGCAGCAAAATGCTTCCCCCTGTTTCTCAACGAAGTGGGTTGGAAAAAAGAGGATATATCCCGAACGTTCTGCCATCAGGTCGGAAAGGCGCATACAAAGCTCCTGTTCGACACCATCGGCTTGAACCCGGAAATTGACTTTACGACGATGCAGTACCTGGGCAACACGGGATCAACCGCCGCGCCAACAACGGCGTCGATCGGATTTGAGCAAGGCGTTGTCACTCCCGGCGACCGCGTCGCGATGCTCGGAATCGGTTCCGGCATCAACGTCATGATGCTGGGGCTGGAATAGTTAGGAGCTTCTAGCTTCTAGCTACTAGCTAGCGGCTAACAGCTAGCGGCTTACTCCTTACTCCCTATTCCCCATTCCCTATTCCCTATTCCCTAAACATGTCATATTTTACCATAGTCAAAGGACCGACGCCGGGGGCTATCCTTCCCCTGTCAGGCAAACCCGAAATCATTGGCAGATCTTCCGAATGTGAAGTTATGCTTGAAGTCCCGTCGATCAGCCGTCGGCATGCGCGGTTTTACATAGAAAACGGGCGCCCGATGATCGAAGACCTCAACAGCCGCAACGGTACGTTTGTCAACAGCCAGCGGCTGACCAGTCCCGTGGAGCTTCACGACGGAGATCAGGTTCAGCTTTGCGACATCAGTTTGACGTTTCATATTGGCGGCGCCGCTCAGGCTCAGGTGGACGACGTTAAAATCGTTGACACCGTTCCGGAAATGGACATCGAATCGGCATTTAAAATGGACGACCAGTTCAACATGGCGGCTTCCGAGGAAGAAATGGCGAAAGGGATTCCCTTTGACATCGACCAGGCGCTTACCGCTCAACGGCGCGAAAACGAAAAGAAGCGGGAAGAACGAAGCCAACGCTTGTTCGATACGCTCAATCAGCTGGAAGAATGTGAGGATAAATCTTCCGTTCTGTCCTCGATTAGCGTCTCGCCGTTCGACTCCCAGCGTCGTTCAGGCGTTCACGCCGCCACCAAACTCAAGGCGATTTTACAGCTGATGAAGAATCTGGGGCAAAACCTGGACCTGGACGAGGTCATGGAAAAGATTCTCGACAGCCTGTTTATCATCTTCCCCAACGCGGAAGACGGGTTAATCGTCCTTTTGGGGGAATCGTCAGACCAGCTCATTCCGATGGCGGTTAAACATCGTCATCCAACGGCTGAGCCGATTCGCATTTCCAGAACCGTGTTTAACAACGTCATTAAAAACAAGACGGCGGCGCTGTCTGCCGACGTGCTTAACGACGAACGATTCAACCACGCTCAAAGCGTTGTTAATATGTCAACCCGGTCGATGATGTGCGCCCCGTTAATCGACGCGGACGGAAACGCTTTGGGGGCAATCAAACTCGATTCTCACGAAATGGGGAAACGGTTCAAACCGGAAGATTTGGAACTTCTGGCGTCCGTTGCCGTTCAGGCGGCGTTATACGTTCGTAACGCGCAGCTGCACGTTTTAGCAATGAAAGAAGTGGCGTTGGACGAAGAACTCAAAATGGCGCACCGGGTGCAAAGAAGCCTCTTGCCGGACAAAGCTCCGGAAGTTAAAGGGTACAACTTCTTTGACGTCTATCTTCCGGCGCGGCGCCTGGGCGGAGATTATTACGACTATTTTCAGCTTCCCGACGGTCAAACGGCTATTATTCAGGCGGACGTTTCCGGAAAAGGCATAACCGCGTCCCTGTTAATGGCGAAACTGTGCGCCGACGTCCGATTTTCGCTCATGACGGTGCACGACCCGGTTGAGGCGGTCACTCTGCTTAATAAAATCGTTTGCAGCAAAGACCTCGACGGCAAATTCATTACGCTGGTTGCCGTCCTGCTCAATCCGAAAGATAACACTGTTACAATTGTCAACGCGGGGCACAATCCGCCCATTTACCGAAAAGCTAACGGGGCGACAGAGGCTATTAACATCGGCGGAGGGTTGCCGCTGGGAATCTCGGAAGCCATTCCATACAGTTCGTTAGTCAGAACAATTGAACCGGGCGAAACGCTCTTGTTCTATACAGACGGTCTGACAGACGCGGTAAACGAAAAGGACGAATTTTACGGTCTCAATCGGGTTTTGGAACAGGTTTCCCAGCCGGCAAACAACATCGGAGACTGCGGAGCCGCTTTAATGGCTCGGTTAAAAGAATACATTGGGAACGCTAAACAGACAGACGACATTTGCGTCGTCGGAATACAAAGAACAGGAGAGAATCCATGAAACGTTTTTCAGCTTTAACAGCCGTCCTTGCAATGACGCTTTTTGTGAATCCGTTGTCTTTTGCCGACGAGCCGCCGGCTCCTGCTCCGAATTCGCAAACGTCTCCCAACTACGGGCTGGGGACGGAGCTGTCTCCCGATACGTATGAACTGTACTACAACGGTAAAAACCTGTACTTGGAAATGAACCGTCCGACGCGGGTCGCTCCAGCGCCAACGCCCAAAGACGGCAAGTCCCTGTTCGTCTTGCGGCAATCGCCGTATCAGAGAGCGAAAATGAACTCATTCGAGTTCCTCTATCCGTACCCGTCGAGGGCGTTTGACGACAATTCCGGTTCGTCGAGAGTTGTACGCGTCTATACGGAAAAAGGGTATGCGATTACCGTTACCGACTTTGACGGACCGATTGACTCGCCCCAAAGCGCTCAAAAAGCCCTGGGAATTTTAGCGGATTCCATAAAACAACAGCTGGCGGGAAAACTCAAAAAGCCGGAATTGATTACTATCGACTTCGCCCCGAAACTGGAAAACGTCTCTGTCAAAGGCGTGCGCGTTCAGTTGAGAATCCGTTATAACGCTCAAACAAAAGATAAAGACGGAAAAGACGTGGTGGAAAATCACAACGATATTTACGAGACCATCGGCATGACCGTTTCAGGAAACGACTTCTTCGCTACGATTGTCATACAGATGTTTAACCGCCCGTTTTCCCGCGACGTTCAGGAAGAAGTCTTGACGATGCTCAAATCGTTTGAGTCGATTAATAACTAGGCAGCGCCCCCGATGGCGGGGGAGCCAATCCGCGCTGCCGCGCGCCTTCCAATAACCGCTCCCGTTGGTCGCTTGCTTTTACTTACCAATATTTTTAAAGCCGCAAAGAACGCAAAGGACGCATAGGTTTTAAAACTTCGCGGACATTCTCCGCGGCTCCGCATCTCCGCGTGAGATTTTCCCGGGCGTGATAAATTTTGGGTTGCGAAAATAGGTAAGATGGCAAGTCCGGAGTATTAGCATCCGGATATGATTGTCATTAGCCCCGAAGGGGGCGCCACAAATGTAACCGTGGGGCGTAAGCCCACGGACATGCGCTCAAAAAATCTTTCTTAATCGAGTCAGTCCCTTTCCCTCCCGCGCGGCGCCAAGCGCCGCGCGGGAGGGAAAGGGGTATTTATCGACTTTTTATTGATTTACTCGTTCACCCGGAGGCTTACGCCTGCCGGTTATAGAAATGTCGCCCTTTCAGGGCTGGATTTTTTAACGCTTCGCATCATCAAAACCCATCTATATCTTGCCCCCCAATTTTGAACACGCCCCATTCTCAAAATTATCTCCCGCAACTCTTGCAATTGATTTTTGATTCTTGTATAATCAGAATTGTTTAATCGTTAGAATCAATTACAGGAAAGCAAATTATGAACAAACTGTTATTACAAAGCGCTCTGGGAACGCTGGTCGCTGTTGCGATAACGCTCTCGGCGGCGTATGCCGAAGACGCGGTTCCCCAGACTGTTAAATCCTATGAAGGAAAAACGCTTAAGCTGGTTTGGAACGACGAGTTCAACGGAACCGGCGACGTCAATCCTGCTGACTGGAAATACGAACACGGCTTTCTTCGCAACCGCGAGAAGCAGTTCTATACCGACAAACGAACGGAAAACGTCTGCCAGAAAGACGGCAAGCTCATTATTACCGGTATTAAAGAAGCGTATGAAGAAAACGGCGTCAAAGCGGAGTACACCTCCGGCAGCATCCATACTCGAGGTTTGCACGAATGGACGTACGGCCGCATTGAAGTCCGCGCCAAACTCCCGAAGGGAAAAGGCGTCTGGCCGGCAATTTGGACTGTAGGAACTGGCGCGCCCTACCCGCTGGCGGGAGAAATCGACATCATGGAATACGTTGGCTTCCAGCCGTCGGTTGTACACGGAACCATTCACGGCAAGGGAAAAGGAAAGCGCCCGTACTGTTCCAAAAACGGATCCGTTCGCATTCCTAATATTGAAGACCGAATGGCGGTCTATGCGATGGAGTGGACTCGCGACAGAATCTGGTTTTTCGTAGACGATCAGATGTACTTCACCGTTGACCTGAACAAGTTTGACGCCGTTGGCCGTCCGTTTGACCACCCGCAGCATTTAAAACTCAACCTGGCTTTAGGCGGTTCTTGGGGCGGACAGATCGACGACTCCATTTTCCCGCAAACGTTTGAGATTGATTACGTCCGCGTATATCAATAAGGAATTCGGAATTCGGAATTACGCAAAGCGCCTCACCAATTCCAAACGCTGAAACAAAATTACACAATAATCAATGGCAAATGATAATATAATCGTTGACAAAAGCAAGAAGTTTGCGTTAAGGATCATACGTTTATGGGAGTATTTAAGTTCCGAAAAACATGAGTATGTTCTATCAAAGCAAATTTTAAAGTCTGGCACAAGTATAGGCGCCAATGTTAAAGAATCAACACGCGCTCAAAGTAAACCTGATTTTTACTCAAAATTGAATATAGCGCTTAAAGAAGCCAGCGAAACTGAATATTGGCTCGAGCTGCTGCACGAAAGCGGCTATCTTGATCCAAATCATTTTATGAGTATTTATCAGGATTGTCAAGAACTTATTAAATTGTTAGTATCCATTACAAAAACACAAAAGAACCAAGAGTAACTATTTGCGTTAATCAAAAAAGGTTTGATTAATAATTTAACAATTCCTAATTCCGCATTCCTAATTCCGAATTATTATGCCTCCACATTATATTTTTGAGATGAACCGCGTCTGTAAACGTTACGGCGAAAAGACGGTTCTGGAAAACATCAGTCTGTTGTTCTATTACGGCGCGAAAATCGGCATCGTTGGCGAAAACGGCGCTGGTAAGTCAACCCTGCTGAAAATTATGGCGGGAATTGACAAGGACTTTGAAGGGACGGCGGAAATCGCCAAGGGGATGAAGGTTTGCTGCGTCATGCAGGAGCCGGAGCTTGACCTCGATTCCACCGTTCGGGAGAATCTGCTCAAATCGGTTGCCGACGTTCAGGCGAAAATCGACGAGTTCAATCAGATTTCCATCGATATGGGCGACCCGGATCAGGCGGATAATTTCGACGCTTTGATGGAACGCATGGGAAAACTTCAGGAAGAAATCGACGCCTGTAACGGCTGGGAGCTGGATCGAAGAATCGACATTGCCGCCGACGCTCTGGTTCTGCCGCCGGACGACGCGATTGTCAGAAAGCTGTCTGGGGGAGAACGCCGCCGCGTCGCGCTGTGCAAGGCTCTGCTGGAACAGCCCGACCTCCTTCTTCTGGACGAACCGACAAACCATCTCGACGCCGAAACGGTGCAGTGGCTTGAAGGGACTCTGCGGGACTATCCCGGCACGGTTATCATCGTTACTCACGACCGCTATTTCCTCGACAATATTACCAAATGGATTCTGGAAATTGACAACGCCCGCGGGATTCCTTTTGAGGGGAACTACTCGTCCTGGCTGGCTCAGAAGGCAGAACTGCTGCGAATCATCGAAAAGAAAGAGACGCAGCGGCAGAAGATTCTGCAGCGCGAACTGGACTGGATTCAAAAAGCCCATCAGGGACGCAAGCAGAAAAACGAGGCGAGAATCAACGCGTACAATCAGCTGGCGTCACAGCAAACCATTGACGACAAGTCGGACTGCCTGATTCAAATCGCGCCGGGCGAACGCCTGGGCGACAAGGTCATTCAGTTCAAAAACGTTACAAAGGGATACAACATTGCTGGAAACGACATTACGCTTATCAAGGACGCCTCGTTCGACATCCCGCCGGGAGCGATTGTCGGCGTTATCGGTCCCAACGGGACAGGGAAAACAACCATGTTCCGCATGATTGTCGGCGAGGAAAAGCCGGATTCCGGGACAATTGAAATCGGGTCGTCCGTCCAGCTGGCGTACGTTGACCAGCACCGCGACGCGCTGGACGACAATAAAACCATCTTCGAGGAAATCACCGACGGGAAAGACGTCATTGAAATGGGCAAGGTCAAAATCAACAGCCGCGCCTACGTTTCGAGATTTAACTTCCGGGGAACTCAACAGCAAAAGCTCGTCGGGCAATGCTCCGGCGGCGAACGCAACCGCGTTCATCTGGCGAAACTGCTTCGCCGCGGCGGCAACGTTCTCCTGCTGGACGAACCGACTAACGACCTGGACGTCAACACGATGAGAACGCTGGAACAGGCGCTTCTCGACTTCGCCGGCTGCGCCGTCGTTATCAGCCACGACCGATTCTTCCTCGACCGCATCTGCACGCATCTGCTCGTTTACGAGGGCGACGGCAAAGTCCGCTGGTTTGAAGGCAACTTCTCCGACTACGAAGAGATGCTCAAGAAATCCGACCCCAGCCGATTCGGCAACCGACGAAGCAAGTACAAGAAGATCAAATAACAGACTTTATGATACTTTGTTCACCTGCAATTTAACTTTTAATTATCCGATGTCCTTTAATAAATTCCTGTTTGTTTTTATTGTCATGCTGGCGTCAGTGGCGAACGCTCAATTAACGCCGGCAGAGCTGAAGCGTTTTCAATACGAGTTTACAACCGACATATACAAAAAATATGCGGACGCCATCGTTTACGTTACCGGCGAGTTTTCTGACCCGACCAGGAAAGAACTCAAAGCGTTTTTTAAATTCCCCAAACAGAAATCGTCCGAGTCTATCGGCACCGGTTTTTTCATAACGGAAGACGGTTATGTCATAACTAACGCACACGGTGTTTTCAAAAGCGTCTCCGCCGTTGTCGAAATGCGCGATAAAAAAAGATTCGACGCTCAGGTTGTGGGATTTATCCTTGAAGACGATTTGGCGCTGCTGAAAATCGACCCCGGAAAACCCGTTACAGCCATAAAATTCAGAGAGGAATCCGAAATCGCGGTCGGGGAGCCGATAGCGTCAATCAGCCATCCGCACGGCTTGAAGTACACCTGTACTCAAGGGATCGTCAGCGCCAGCGGTCGGCGCTCTTTGCTGTCTGACATCGGCGTAACAATTGACGACCTTTTACAAACGGACATGAGCATCAATCCCGGCTCCTCCGGCGGACCGTGGTTCGACGTAACCGGCCGCGTTGTCGCCTTAACCACGTCTCGACGCGGCGGTTCAGACAACATTGCTTTTGGCGTTTCCGCTCAAAAAATTCTCAACCGGCTCCCTGACCTGTTCGATTACCCGCACAGAAACGGGTTCGTTCGCGGGTTTTCGTTAGCTCTGAAAAACGGCGACGTCGTTGTGAAAGACCTGGACGATTCCTCCCCCGCCGCCAAAGCCGGGGTAAAAAATGGAGATAAAATTGTCGCCGTCAACGGGACGAACGTTTCCGGAATGATGTCCTATTTGAATCTGGAAGAAAAATTCAGCGCAGGGCAAAAGGTTACATTAACCGTCAACGGTCAAAATGAAAAGCAGGTTCAATTTTCTCTGGAAAAATGGAACGAGCCGGACGTCAATGACGAACTCTGGAAACGAATCGGGATCAAAGTTCGCAACATGACGCATCAGGAATTTAAGGCGTGCCATTTGAAATCCGCTTTCGCTTACGTCATTACGGAAGTTGACCAGGAACGTTTCGGCTCTTTGCAGGATCAGATTAAACCCGGCGACATTCTGGGGCAAATAGCAGGCGTCAGACCGGAATCTTTATCGGAACTCAATCGTCTTCTGACCAGAATTAAACCCCAAAGCCGAGTCGATATCGTTGTCCTTCGCGCAGTCATAACGGGCAGCAAAAAACCCCTTACCCTGACGCCAGACGAACTTAATCAACCGGAGAAGGAGAATCCGGACCTTGATTCTGTCTCAATCACGAAAACGCGAATCAACATTTCCAGCTATTTAGTGAAATAGAAAAAGCGGGCGCCCTCCGTCAACAGCGAGGCGCGGGGGTTCGTCGCTGTTTATCAGCTGGGCAAAGGGAATTTGCGCGGCAGAGATTGCCACAAACCAGGCTGAACCGTATAATTTGGTAAAAAGAAAAAGCGGAAGCTGTCGCTTCCGCACACCGATATTGTCATAGAAGCGCACTATAACTCGCTCCATGACAACGACTCCCCCCCCGGTTCGTCTAAAATATAGCTCTTCCGGTAAGTTGGCGCCTAGCGTTTATGCAGCTCAGTCCGTACACGGAATTTACAGATTAAACGGATTTTCGCCGATTGGTTTTAAAAATAAAAGGCGGTAACGAAGCGAACGCAGTGAGCGTAGTTACGCTTAAAAGCGGGAGGAACCTCCCGCTTTTTGTTTTACCAGAACCACCTTCGACCTGCGGGTTCACGGCTGTGTTAGCCTCCGAAGAATTATTAAGCCGCAAAGAACGCAAAGTACGCAAAGAAACAATTGACGTTACGCTTGCGGCGGAAGCCTTCGAAAACCTTGAGAACGCGGAGCAACATTATTTTTAAAACTTCGCGAACTTTGCGAACTTTGCGTGAGGGTTTAAAGGGCGTACCGTTACCGTCTTTTATTTTCCGTTCGCTGCGCTCACGTCATTATCGTCTTCCATTTCTTTGCGTTCTTTGCGGCTTAAATCTTTTGCGGACCTCGCCGCCCCGCTTGCAACCTCTGATTAAAACGGTATAATAAAAACCATGGAAGAGAACTCCCCCTTACTGTCGGATCCAACCCCGTGGCAGCGATTTCGTCGAAATCGGGTTGCGATGGGGTCTTTATATACACTGATCGCCATCTGCGTTCTGGCGTTTATTACGCCTGCTCTACCGCTGCAGGCGCCGCGCATGATTCAAACGGAAAACCAGTTTCAGGGACCGAAATTCTATCCGCTGTTTGTCGAGACGATTAAACTGCCCGGCGACGAAGGAGTCGATCCGAACTCCGACCCGCTTGAAGTGGGGTTCGGCAAGCTGGGCGCGGTTTCCAGAGCGATGCTGAATTTTCGCGTCGCGGTCTTCGGCAGATGGTCGATTAACAGCATTTGCGGGACAGACGCCCTTGGGCGGGATCTTTTCAGCCGAATTTTCTGGGGCGCGCGCGTGTCGCTTATTGTCGCGCTGGTTGCGACGGCAGTCTCGCTGATTATCGGCGTTTCCTACGGCACGTTTTCCGGCTATGTCGGCGGTCGGGTTGACAACCTCATGATGAGATTCGTTGACATTCTGTACTCGATACCGTTTATTTTCATCGTGATTTTTATTGTTACCATTCTCGGCGCGGAACAGAACCGGGACTGGCTGGAATCGCACGGAATCAACCGAATCACGATTTTCTATCTTGTAACAGGGGCTATTTACTGGCTGACCATGGCGCGAGTCGTGCGCGGTCAAACCCTGTCGCTGAAAAACGAACCGTTTGTCGAGGCGGCGCGAAGTCTGGGCGCCGGTACGTGGCGAATTCTCACCGTTCACCTCATTCCCAACCTGACAAGCGTCATTATTGTTTATTTGACGTTGACCATTCCCCGCGTTATACTCTTTGAAGCGTTCCTGTCGTTTCTCGGACTTGGCGTCGAACAGCCGGACGTCTCCTGGGGGCTGCTGGCGCGCGACGGCGTCAACGCTGTCAACTCCGTGAAAATATACTGGTGGCTGGTCGTTTACCCGTCGATGGCTCTCGGCTTGACCCTTTTCGCGCTCAACTTCCTCGGCGACGGACTCCGCGACGCCTTCGATCCGAAACTAAAGAATAATTAGCAATTGTCAATTAGCAATTAGCAATTGAGATTTATCCTCACTGCTTTAGCTGTGAGGATAATAAAAAATATAAAATCGTAGCCCACGCCTTTAGGCGTGGGGATAGAATCAATTTAAACAACTTAAACATTGCCCCGCTGACGCGGTTTGGATATACGCTTTGCGTAATTGCTAATTGCTCATTGCTAATTGCTAATTTTACTCACTCCTAACCCACACACCGCCATGAAAACACCAAACCCCTTTATTACCCTCGCGCTCACCCTCCTGAGCTTTTCTCTGGTTCTGGCGGACGACGCTGTCGTCATGCCGACTTGCGGCGTTTGCGCCCATCGCGGCGACAAACAGTATTATCCGGAAAACACGATACCAGCATTCGAATCCGCCGTCCGAAAAGGCGCGCAGATGATTGAACTGGACGTCAAACTGACCAAAGACGGTAAAATGGTTATCATGCACGATCCAACCGTCAACCGGACGACAAACGGAACCGGGGCGGTCGCTGACTTGACGTTTGACGAAATCCGGAGTCTGGACGCCGGCGTTAAATTCGACCCGAAATTCGCCGGAACGAAAGTCCCGACGCTGGAAGAAGCGCTGGACTGCATTCCGAACAACATCTGGATTAACGTTCACTGCGCCGCCTCGAACGCCGCCATGCCCGCCGCCAAACTGATTGCGGAAAAAGGCAAACTCCATCAGGCGTTTCTGGCGACGTCGTTAAAAGCGGGATTGCAGGCGCGGGAAGCCGTCCCGGGAATTCAGATTTGCAACATGTCCCGATACCCCGACGTGTCCCGATACGCCCGAGAGACGATTGAGAACAAATGCCAGTTCATTCAGCTGACAATCCCCTGCTCCGCTGCGGACGCCAAAGCCATGCACGACGCCGGGGTAAAAATCAACTACTTCTACGCCAACACGCCGGAAGCGTTCAAAAAGCAGCGCAGCGAAGGCGTAGACTTCCCCCTGACAGACAAACTCGACATGATGTTAGAACTGTTCAGAAACGAGAAGTAAACCGACGAAAGAAAAAGCGCTTTGCTATGGGTGTACGCAAAATCTCCTTGCGAAGATAGAAAAGCTAAGAAACGGAACTGCGTCTCGAAGAGACGCCATTTTTATAACCGTCGACTTTAGTCTACGGACAGCGAAATGTTCTACACTCCCTCCATCGAGTCAGTCCTTTTTTCCCTCCCGGCGCCGCAGGCGCCGGGAGGGAAAAAAGGGTATTTGTCGATTTCTTGTTTTTGTTGTCGTCTCCTTCCCGGTGGTTGAAAACCGCCGGTTATAGAGATGTCGTCCCTGTCGGGACTTTAGCGGACTAACGTCCGCTGTCGCTATCGCGACTTCTCGTCTCTCATTCAGACAAATCTTTTAAACGCCGAAAATTTTTGCGAGCGCCTAATTTGATATAATTTACACTATTGACATTTTGTTACTATAAATTATAATTAAATTGTAATTAGGGCGTGTTCACGCAAAATCAAGTATTCATGTTAAGTTGGCGATATGAATATATTATGCAACTTAACGAAAAACAATTTAAAAAAATCGCTCCTCTGCTTCCAAAGCAGAGAGGGAATGTTAAAATTCCCAGTTTGGTTATCATTAACGCTTTATTATATATTGCTGAAAATGGCTGTAAATGGCGTGCTTTGCCAGAAAAATACGGTTACTGGCACACCGTTTACATGCGTTTTAGCCGTTGGGTTGATAGCGGCGTTATTTACACGATAAACAGTTTGATACCCAATAATAACAACAGAGGAAATAATGGCAACAACTAAACCTACACTAACGTTTATAACTATATTATTGATTCTGTTTGCTATAATTTATACTTGTCGATTTTTATACTCGGCAACGCCATGCAATAAACAAGTTCAAGAAACTACTGTTCCCACTCAAGAAACACTTGGAAATCAGAAAGACCGTCCTCGTTTTCATGGGACTAGACCATCGTGTTTAACCGAGAATGACATAAATTCATTCAACGGAAATCAAACATTTACCAACTTACTAGAAATTGGCTTTCGTCGTAACGTTATAAATTGCTGCTATACAGGATTCGTATTAGATGATTGCGTTGTATTATCCCATAACGCTTTTTATGATCAACTGATTTCCAGACAAGGTGGCAAATTAAAAAACGTTACGGTTGACAATTGTTCATTTTCCAATAGTCGTATATCAGACGTTGTATTTGAAAACTGTACGTTCACAAATGTCTACTTTAATCAAAGCTCTGTTGATTTCGACTCAATTAATTCAAAATTTGATAACGTCCGTTTTCATCAGTGCCATATTGAAATACCCTATATGTTGTTAATGCAATCAGAAAATTATAAAGAAAAATCTTTTTCTAATTGTGTTTTGGTTTTAGGAATTGGCGATTTGCCTAATACTATTGATTTCTCTGATTTTACTTTTAACAATGTGGTGCTTAAAGGAAGCATTCCCTCCGACGCAATTTTTAAAAATGCTTATTTCAAGACGGTAACATTAGGCAAATACAATAATCAATTTACAAGTTCTCAGCTTAAGCAAACCCGCAACTATCAACTTGGGATATTCTACAAAATTGGCTTTAACGGTCATTTGTGCGAAGGAATAAGTTTTATGGATATGTGCTTCATACGGTGTTCGTTCTATCAAAGCAGTATGAAGGATGTCGATTTGACTAACGCTCGGTTTATCAATTGCGATTTAGAAAATGTTACAGATTTGACTGCCGAACAAATTCGATCGACCTGGAATTACAAACACAAGTATATGAAAGGAGTGCGGCTGCCCGATCATCTTATGTCTGAAATGTCGGATGAATTAAAGAATTATCAATATAGCTTTTCAAATAAGAAAGATAACGTTAAACAAAACCATAATATTTGTTTGTCAAAGGTTTCCTCTGCATCTGATAAGAATGACCTAACGGAACAATCTGTTTCCAAGGATTCAGATTACACATACGATGATGAAAAACCTGATTTTGGTTATACGAAAATAGTTTTAGCTACTAAGGAGGTCTATAATGATTATCCATCTAGTTGTTATGAATTAAAAGATGGTATAGATTTGAGCGGTCGTTATATTGGTCAACAGGTATTGACTCGTCAGGGAGGAACTTTAAAAAATATTGATTTTTCAGGTTGTTTATTTTCTACATGTGAATTTCAAGAAATAACTTTTGAGAATTGTTCCTTTCAAGGAGCGTTTTTTAACAATTGCAGAGGATGTATAAAATCTATTAATTCCGATTTCAGAGATGCAACTTTTCAGGATTCTCCTATTGGAATTTCCTATGAAACGTACTTGCAAACTCGTAATTATAAGCTAAAGCGACCTCTTTTCAGATTGTATGATTTTGATAATCTTCCTGAAAATGCAGACATGACAGAATTTGAATTTACACATGCATATTTTGGACTTTGGGATGATACAATTAATATTTCAAATGCCTACTTGGAATCTATTCGTTTTGCTGATGTGATTGATCAATCAAAATCTCGAATTTCATCGAAACAGCTCTTTACAACCTTGAATTATAAATTGGGCGTTTTTGTTAATAGTGATTCTTGGCTGCCAGCATGCTCCGATAACATTGATTTTTCCAATATGGTATTTCTTGATTGTGATTTTCGTCCTTCCAGCGTGAAAAATTCCGATTTCACCGGAGCTAAATTTATTGACTGCTCACTCGAACGTTTAACCAACCTGACCGTTGAACAACTCAAGTCAACGTGGAATTATAAGAACAATCGCATGGATTTAATTAAACTTCCGCCGGACTTGCAAAAGTATTTCGACGAAG
>JAZQDP010000431.1:0-17362 GCA_045546875.1 Thermoguttaceae bacterium
AGTAGAAAAAATGGAAGGCGGTAATGAAGCGACCAGCGGGAGCGGAATTACGCAGTTCGCCGAAGGCGAACCGAAACGCCGGAATTTCGATACCATTAGAGTTTACCAACCGTTGGAAGGCGGTAACGGAGTTCGCGAAGCGAACGTAGTTACGCTTCCCCAAGAACCGCGTCAGCGGTTCAATATTTCTAGCCGTGGGTTTTAACCCACGGAACAAAAGAACCAATAATATTAATATTGACAAATACTCTTTTTCTCTTGCCCTCCAACGAGGGCGAGAGAAAAAGACACTGTAACGATCGACAATGACCCGCTAACCCCCTTCGCCGCAGCCGAAAACCTTTCTGGATCGCGGACGTCAGTCCGCCATACACACTCTAAAATTTACCTATCTTTACTATTCATTCAAATTTATTCGTTATTTTCGAAAAATTTTCTTTTTAGCGCTTAAAAAGCGCCGATTTTAGTGTATAATATTAATATTGTATAAAAGCGATATTCCATTTTGCGCCGGGCGTCCCGCCGCAAAAGTCGTTTCAATTACCGTTTACCAGTTTTACCCACTTAGAAGGAGTAAAATAATGGCTAGTTCTAAAGACTGCTCATTCCTCCCCCCCTCCGCATTTTAACACGTGGGCGTTTTCTTGTTCTTATTTTAGGGCTTCTTGCCCTTACTGCCAATGCGATGGCGGATATTGTTGAACGTTTCAACGGCTCTGATACACCCAACGCGTATGGATCAGAAGTTTCCTCCGTTCAAATTGCAACAGGAGCCGCGAACGGCGACGTTATCAAGGTTTCAGGAAATACAACTTTTACCACTGGTTTAGGCACTGCTAGTTCAACGAACCCTTTTAACGTAAGAACTTTTACGATTCAGTCGGCAAACGAGAACATGCAAACAATTTCTGTTACATCAGGACGCTGTTATGATCTCAATACAGCTGCTCAGAATTATAATATTACGATTAAGAATATTTTTTATCAAGGCGATAACACGCCAACGTATTGCAGCGGAAGATTCATCATTCAAAGCAAGTCGGACTCTACTCTGACATTGGACTTAAATAATGTAACTTTTAAACAGTTCAAAGGGACTAATAGTGGAAAAAATAATGCATTGGGCGGAGTTATTCGTTCTAGCTGTCCTGTTAGCATTTCAGGCGATAACGTAAAATTTATCGAAAACAGTTCTTGCGAAGGCGGAGCGCTCGATGTTACAGCCGCATTGACAATAACTGTTGATAATTTGTCATTTGAAAATAACTCTGCCAGCAAGGCTCAAGGCGGAGCTATCTATTCAACAGGCAATACGACAATTACCGGCAATACCTTAACGTTCAAGAATAACACGTCAACCAATCATGCAGGCGCAATTCGAGTTAGCAATTCTTCCGCAACGCTGACAATTAAAGGAAACTCTGTTACATTTGACGGCAACAACGGCGCCGGCAACGAGGGCGGGGCGATTTGCTCTCACTATCTGGTTATGAACGGTACGGGCAGCTCGTCTGTAACGACTTTCAAGAATAACATAACCAAGAACTTCGGCGGAGCTATTTGCGCCTATACAGAAGCAACCTTCAAAACCGGCTCGTTCTATTTCGACAATAACAGCTTTTCAACCCGATATACCACCAACGGTTACGGCGGCGGCGCGCTGACGACAAACAAACTGACCATCAGCGACGTCAACGTTCTCAGCTTTACCAAAAACAACAGCGCGTACAACGGCGGCGCATTCAACCTGACAGCCAGCGGCTCTGCCAATATCGAAGCGAAAACGATTATTTTTGAAGACAATGTTGCCAACGATCACGGCGGCGCGATTCATGGTGGAACGGACGCCCCAGTCAACATTACGGGAGAATCCATCAGCTTTGCTCGAAACTCCAATAAAGCCGGGGACGGCGGCGCGATTCGCATGGCGAACTCAACGGTAAACGTTTCCGGAAAGAACGCTGATACCGTTATAACGTTCAGCGACAATGTCTCAAAAGGACTTGGTGGAGCGATCAGCGCCAGAGCGAACTTGTCTAACGGCGCGTTTACGTTTGAAAACAACTCGGCTGGCACGTACGGCGGCGCGATTCACGGCGGAATTGTCGCCTTTTCCGGCGACGGAACGTCTGCCGTCTTTACCGGCAACACAGCTGTCAGCGGCGGAAACGACCTCAACATTAGCGGAACTTCCGGAACCGTTTTAAGTTTTACCGACACCGGAACGTATTCCTTTGACGGTGGCATTCGCATTGCCAATACAGGCGTAAATGCTGTTATTGATAAAGCGCAGGTTACGATTGCCGGACGCGCGAACATTTCAACCAACAATTACCAGCTTCAAAACGTTACTATTTCCAACGGCGGCAAGCTGACTGCGAATTTAGACTATATTGATTCTCTTACAGGAACGTTCAACATAGGAACAGCCGATTCTGCGGGAATGCTGGAATTGAACGTCAGCGGAACAGACCCCGTTTTACTGAACGGTATTAGTATTGTCGGTTCTAACAAGGGAGAAGTTAAAAAGACCGGCGAAGGGACGCTGCAAATATTCGCTGGTGACGAAGATATGATTAACTGTCACGGTTTTGTCGTTTCATCCGGTCGTCTGGATATGAAAGAATATTTCAAAGGAACGCTGGAAATTGGCGAAAGTATTGACGCCACAGCAATTTTCTCGCCGGGCAACTCGGTTGGATCGCTGGATATCACAGGAACGTTTAAACTCAATAGCGGATCAACTCTGTTAATCGAGCAGGATGGCTCCCTCATTGACACGCTTTCTGCCACGACGTTCGATATTGCTTCCGATTCCATTATTGACTTTGCCGCTGATTCCCTTCAGCCTGGCGCTGAGTATCCAATTATTGTCAATTCAAGTGGCGATTTTGGCGAAGTTGGCGGCGTTGATTATTCCGATTCATCGTTCTGGAATGGTCTTTTGACGCCAAGTAGCGACTACTATTGGAATCTGAGCGTTCGAGGCGATACGGTTTACGCATCCGTAGACGCCAACGCTGTTCCTGAACCGTCAACGTGGGCGCTGCTGATTCTCGGCGCCACGGGGCTGCTGTACGTTCGGAAACAAACTCGAAAATAGTCGTTACGCTTAGGCGAGCCACGGGTGTAAACCGGTGGGTGTGAGCGAAGCGAACGTAATAACGCTAAAGCGGGAGGAAACTCCCGCTTTTTTGTTTTGCGGACTACGTCCGCGACCCGGAAAGGTTTTTGACTGCGTCTTTTGGTATGCGTAATTCAAACAAAGCGTAACTACGCTCGTTTCACTCGCTCCGTTACCGCCTTCCATATTCGCGAACATCCTCCGCTACTCCGCGGCTCCGCGTGAGGTTTGTCCGGGAGCTTACGCAACCCGGCTCGTCTAATCGTTTCAGTTCCTTTTCCTTCCGTCCTCCTTGCCAGAGGACAGAAGGAGAAGGTTGTTTGACGATGTTCTTTTTTGCGTGTTCTTTGTTCCGTGGGTTGAAACCCACGGCTAGAAACATTCAACCGCTAACGCGGTTTTAGCAGACGCTAAAGCGTCTGTTTTTTAAAACTTTGCGGACTTCGCGGACTTTGCGTGAGGCTTTTCTTCGGCGGCTGACACAGCCGCGATCCAGTTGTTCGGGCGGGAATTCCTGCGAAATAGGGGTTAGTTATACTAACTAACGTAGCCCGAAGCCGGGCTACATCCGCAGGAGGTTTTCTGCTTCGTCATTTTGGTATGCCCCCTTCTCAACGTTTTAGTTCGCCTATCGGCGAATGCGTAATTACGTTCGCTTCGCTCACACCCCACGGGTTAACACCCGTGGCTCGCCTAAAAAATCGCTTCATTACCGTCTTCCATTTCTTTGCGTTCTTTGCGGCTAAATAACAAGGCGGACGGAACGCCCGCGATCCGGGTTTAATAATCGTTACTCCTCAATTGACAATTGGCGCGGACGCTTTATTCTGTAAATAACAAAAGCGCATAGCGCCATTACAATCAGACTTAACGTTCCGCCCCAGTATGTTAGCGTATTGTCACGTTGTCTGAGATACTCAACGATTTCCGAATCCACGTTGTTTTGAGACAAGAAAAGCCAAAGCGGTCTGATATGAAAAAACGCATACGGATTGACGTTAGCGCCATGCTCCACAAGATATTGAACCGTTTCAAGATCGTCATTAAAAGCAGCAATCTCCAAAGCCGTAACCATAACGTCGTTTAACGTCTCGTTTGGGTCGACGCCATGAGATACTAAATAATCCACCATTTCAGTATTCCCACTGTATGCAGCTTCTCCTAAAATAGAAATAACGCCATCTGGAAATTGCACATCGTGAATATCAGCGCCTTGTTTAACCAACCACTGAACCAACTCCAGATTTCCGCTTCGAGCTGCATAACACAAAACGTCTTCTGTAACATTACAGCCCTGATTTACCAGCCATTGAACCAGTTCCAGCGAACCGCTTAGAGCCGCATCGCGCAAATGCGTTTGCTTTATTTCTAACCCCTGATTAACCAGCCATTGAACCAGCTCCAAATTTCCGTTATATGCCGCAAAGTCTAATACTGTCTTATAATCAGTTTTAGCGTTAATATCAAAACCTTGCTCTACCAGCCATTGAACCAGCTTTAGATTCCCACTTTTTGCTGCAAAGTGTAAAGCGGTAGTTTTACAATTGTCTTTTGCGTTGATGTCTGCATCCTGTTCGACCAGCCATTGAACCAGTTCCAGATTGCCGCTTTGAGCTGCATAATGTAACACGGTCTTGTTATAATAGGCTTTGGCGTTGACGTCCAATCCCTGTTTAACCAGCCACTCAACCAGCTCCTGATTCCCGCTTTGAGCTGCAAAATGAAGAACCGTCTCTTTGCAGTCCGTTTGGGCGTTGACGTCCGCTCCCTGCTCCGCCAGCCATCGAACCAGTTCCAGATTGCCGCTTTGAGCCGCAAAGTGAAGAGGCGTTATGTTACTTTCCGTTTTGACGTTAACGTCTGCCCCCTGCTCCACCGCCAGCTTGACGCGATTCAGGTCGCCCATAAACGCGGCGTAATGTAAAACGATAAATGTTTTATCATAATTTCCATCCGATTGATGCCAACGATGGGGTTTTAGATCAATCTTTCCGGATTGAAACATCTGTTCAAACCGACTGACGTTGAGCTTGCTGAATTCTTTTTGCGCTTCCTTGAAACGGACGTCCGACGCAGACGTTCGATCTGCATAGATCGGCGCAAATCCCGCCAGCGTCAGGAATAAAACAATGATTATGTTATATCGATTTATCATAATTCAGTCCGTTCCCACTAAAACAGGGGATTATATTCAATTTGATTATACAGGACGCTATCGCTCTCGTCAAGAGGCGGAGAAAGGCTGGCGCTACGCCCGACTTGAAAAAACTTTAGTAAGGAAATTATAAGCGACCAACGAAAGCGCCCTGCCTCGCCGCCTGTCAAATTGGCATTGGCACGGAATTTGCATCATTGAAGGTCAGAATACAATTTTAAGTGCAAATTATACGAAAGTGAGGGTTTATACCAATGTCTATACGATTTGAAAAATTTACTGTAAAATCTCAGGAAGCCGTTCAGAACGCTCAGGAGCTTGCGGCAAAAGCGAATAATCCGCAAGTATCGTCCCAGCATTTGCTTATTGCCTTGCTGGAAGAACGAGACGGCATTGCGACAACGATTATGTCTCAAATTGGGGCTGATATTGCGCAAATTAAAACTATTGCCCAATCCGCTATCGACCGAATGCCGCACGCAACAGGAACGCAGGTTTCGCTTACGCAAGAGTTACAACAGGTGTTGCAATGCGCGCAAGATTTGGCAATCCAAATGAAAGACGATTACGTTTCAGTCGAAATGCTTGTTTTAGCAATGGTTAAAACTAAGTCTGAAGCTGGCGATACGCTCAATTTATGCGCGATAACTGAACAGAAAATTTTAGCGGCAATGCAAACGATTCGCGGCGGTCAACGGGTTTCCAGTCCGGAACCGGAAGCGACTTTTGAAGCTCTCAAAAAGTACGGCATTGACTTGGTCGAGCTTGCTAAACAGGGTAAGTTAGACCCAGTTATCGGCAGAGACGCGGAAATTCGTCGAGCGATTCAAGTTTTATCCAGACGAACGAAAAACAACCCGGTTCTTATTGGCGAACCCGGCGTTGGTAAAACGGCTATTGCTGAAGGATTAGCGCGGCGAATTGTTGAAAACGACGTCCCGGAAAGCCTGAAAAACAAACGGTTAATCAGCCTTGATATGGGCGCGTTGGTTGCCGGCGCCAAGTTCCGAGGTGAGTTTGAGGAACGGCTCAAGGCAGTTTTGAGAGAAGTTAAAGAAGCTGCCGGCTCTGTCATTCTGTTTATTGACGAACTTCATACTGTTATTGGGGCGGGCAAGGCAGAAGGCGGCGCTGATGCGGCGAACCTGCTCAAACCGGCTTTGGCGCGAGGAGATTTGCGATGTATCGGAGCGACAACCCTCGACGAGTACCGAAAGTACATCGAAAAGGACGCCGCTTTGGAACGACGATTCCAGCCGATTTACGTTGGCGAACCAACTGTGGAAGACACGATTCAGATTCTCCGAGGGTTAAAACCTCGATACGAAGCGCATCACAAGGGCGTCAAAATTAAAGACTCGGCTCTCGTTGCCGCAGCTAAACTGTCCTATCGTTATATTGCTGACCGGTTCCTGCCGGATAAAGCAATTGACTTGGTAGATGAAGCCGCAAGCCGTCTGGCAACGGAACTGGAATCCGTCCCGGAAGATATCGACAAGGCTCAGCGACGTCTGGTTCAGCTTGAACTGGCGGCGCGTCAGCTTGCCGACGAAAATGAAGAACACGCTCAGCAACAGTTAGATGAAATTCGGACGGAAATGGAAACCGTCAAAAAAAATCTGGCTGACTTGCGCGAACAGTGGGAACAGGAAAAACGAGGAATGTTGGGCAATCAACAGGTTCTGCAAAAAATTGACGCCGTTCGTCATAGTTATAATCAGCTTTTAACTGCCATTCGAGAAAAGCAGTCTAAAGGCATGGTTCCACAAGAACAGGATTACCAACAGTTATTTGAACTTGAACGTCAGCTTAAAGACCTGACGAAACAGGAAGAAGAGGCAAGAAAGTCAAGCCAAAATAACAAAGACGGCTCTGAGCAACCGCATAAAAAGCAGTTGCTGCGTCATGAAGTAACTCCCGAGGAAATTGCGGAAGTTGTTGCCGCCTGGACTGGAATTCCTGTTGCCAGAATGATGGAAACGGAAAAGAACAAGCTGCTGGTTTTGGAAGAGCGCATTCATCAGCGGGTTGTCGGTCAGGACGCGGCTGTTACAGCAGTTTCGGACGCAGTCAGGCGTTCTCGCGCCGGCTTGCAGTCCCAGCACAGACCGATCGGCTCTTTCCTCTTCCTTGGTCCAACTGGCGTTGGGAAGACAGAACTGTGCAAAGCCTTGGCGGAAGTCCTGTTTGACGACGAAAACGCCATGGTTCGGCTTGATATGTCGGAATTCATGGAACGTCATACCGTTAGCCGCCTTATTGGCGCCCCTCCCGGATACGTCGGCTACGAAGAAGGCGGCGTTCTGACTGAAGCGGTTCGACGCCGTCCGTATTGCGTCGTCCTGCTGGACGAAATTGAGAAAGCCCATCGCGACGTTTTCAATATTTTGTTACAGGTTTTGGACGACGGGCGTCTGTCCGACAACCAGGGACATACAGTTGACTTTTCCAATACGATTATTGTCATGACGTCTAACGTTGGTTCGCAGACTATTTCTGCGTTCTTGTCAGATAAAGACGAGTTAAACGACAGCGAAGAAGATCAACTGGATTCGGAAATTGCCGATGCGCTCAAGGGCGTATTTACTCCAGAATTCCTTAATCGAATTGACGAAAAACTGATTTTCCATCCGCTTACCCGAAAGGATATTGGCAAGATTGTTACAATTCAAATTGATTTGCTTGTTAAGAAGCTCAAAGAACGCAGCGTTAATTTGATTGTAACGCCAGCGGCTTTGGAGGAATTGGGATCCGAGGGTTATGATCCCGCCTACGGCGCCAGACCGCTCAAACGCGTTATTCGTCAGCAGATCGAAAACCCGCTGGCGGTCGAACTGCTCAAGGGTGCGTTCCCTGAAGGGTCTTCGCTGACCGTTGACTTCAACGGCGACGAGTTCACCTTTGAAAGAAAGTAGGGAGTAGACATCAGGCATGAGTGCATAGTGGTTAATTAGAGAAACGCTTGCGTAATTCCGAATTCCGAATTGCGCAAGCCGAATTAAATAATTTCGCAACTCGTAACTTACTTCTATCTATTGCCTCATATTTCAATTTCAACTTCTTCCCAGGCGTATGGCTGCAGGTTAATAATCGGGCGCCCGGCATCGATGTCCAGGTTGCGAATCTTTTCTCCGCAGAAATCGTTCAGACAAGCGCTTTGCGCTTTACGGAAAAACTCAAGCGTAACAGCCGTTCTTTTTCCGAGCGTTTCCTGAAGACGAAGGTTCAAGACGCGTTTTGGTTCTGCCGAGTTGTCAGGACTTTCCGATGCTGCGTTCTCTACCCAAGCAGAGGTAACGCACAGGTTCTCTGCGCCGACGTCCAAAACAGAAGCCTCTTTTGCTTTCGGAATTGCGCCATCGTATACGGGTACGGCATACAGAGTATTTTTCGCAATGGCGTTGGCAGAGAAGCGGCGTTCAATCGTTGCTTCCAGATGGAATCGGCGTTCCGTTTCTCCGTCGACAGCCAGAAGCGTATCCATTCGATGAGAGCCGATTCTTCTATGCCACGGCGCCCCAAACGTCTTGAGCGTAAAAGAAAAGTCGTCCGATTTATTTACAACGAATTCCGGCGAGAGCAGTTCTTTGTTCTCCGCTTTTACCATTGCGCCGCCAACGGAAATAAACGTCTCGGTCGAGTCGTCGCCCCACGCCCAGCGGCACGCCAAATAATGCGGCGGAATGACGCTGTAGAAATTGTCGTCCTGTTCCACGCCTCTAACCGGCTTGATTTTGAAATTAAAATGAATGGTTGAGCTGCCGTATTGAAGCGACGTCGTTTGCTTGAACGTATACAGAACGTTCATTTCTCTGTCAACCAGACGTCCTGAAACGATCATCTTTTCTTCCGAATCCGAGAGGACGCGTTCCATAGTATCTGCTATGGAAATTGAGTAATCGAGAGTGTCGTCTTTGTCTTCCCGAACCCGGTTTCCACCCAGACGGACGGCAAGCGTTTGCGCCAGATAATTCCGCCGTGTGTGGAAATCATAGACGTTGACCAGCGCCCCGGTTGCTTTGTCAAACGTGAGCTGATAGAGGTTGTTTTGAATTGTCAGAGGCTCTTTAGAGTTAGGAGTTGATAACGAGCTTGTATCTTTATCTCTATTCTCTATTCCCTGTTCTCTATTCCCTAAACTTGTAACAGCGACGGCTCCCATTGAGGGAAGTTCAATCAATGCTTTTTTGGATTCAGGAAACAGACGCCGAACAATCGACGAGCGTTCCGGCATGGAGGGCAAAGCGGAGACGTCAACCAGTTTCCGAATCGGCTGACAGGTCGGATTGACAAAGCATAAGCCGGTAACGTTCTTTCCAGCGTCCGTTCCGACTTTGTCCCGGTCAGATTTCTGAAACAGTCTCGCTGCAATTGCTGTTGCCGCCTTTTGCGCTCGCTGTGTTAGTTCTGTATCGAATTCATAGACGGACGATTTCAGACAGTCCTTTTTCAAAACGGATTCGTTGATTCTGCAATACTGTTCTGTAACAGGTTCGTCGGTTGTATCGCCGCCCAGCAGCGCCGACATGGATTCCAGAACGCTGACGTCGGAAATCAGCCCGGCGCAGCGATAGTAGCGCGCCCAGCGGGAAATCGGGTCTGTCCATTCCCGATCTATTGCCGACTGTAAAAAAGTATACTTATATTCGTCGACGGAAAAGAATGTATCGTCCCCGGAATAGCAGGTTCGATTGAAGTATTCTTTTAACGGCGTATACCCTCCCAAAACAGACCCATAATGATTTTGAGCAATCAACGGGGACAGGCTCGAGGAAAAGAAATATTCTGCCATGGGAGACGCAAGCTCGTCAAGCGGTCCCGGCTGATGGAGCGTTATCGTGCCCAAGGCGTAATCATTTTGCGCCTGATTGGCGACGAATTCCGGAATTTTGAACAGTTCGCAGTTGTTTTCGACGTCAAAAGGCTTTTGAGCGTAGGAAGAAATAGTTCTGCCGTCCAGCCCAGACCATTGAATTCGGCATTTATCGGCAGAAGGGAGCCGGGAACCGTCAAAGGTGCAGAGCATAACGCCCTTGATTCCCAGTCGAGCTAAAATGCCAGGCAGAAGCGGCGTCAGACCGTTGGTGAGACGTCCAAAGTATTCCAGCTTTTCACCGGTGTTTGTTTTATAGCGAAACAGCGCGTCGTAAAGGCGGTCGAGAATACCTTCTTGCGTCATCATCGGCAGCGGGGATTCTGTATATTCGCCGCTAAAAAGAGCCGTTTTCCCGGAATGAATCAAATCCAGCAGTCGTTCAAACGATTTTGGACGCTGAGTTTTGTAGACGTCAATAAGACGCCCGGACATAAACAGCGTCGGCGCGATTTTCGATTCCAGCGTAGAGTCGTCTGTCATGCGGTCAAGCATAATGTCAAGCAAATCGAACTGTTTGACGCTGCTGACGATGCAATAGTCGCACAGATCGTTTTGAGTGGGAAAGTAACATTCCTTGCTTTGAAGAACGTGATCGACAATCGACTGCAGCGACTCGCTGACCTTATTTTCGTCGCCCTGCGTCCACGCCTGAGCCGCCTCCTGAAAATACCGCGTCAGAAGCATCGTATCCGTATAAGAGCTGTACTGCAAACGGCGCATAACCATTTCTGATACGAAGTACGTAAAGGCGACGGAGTAGAACGGGCGTTTGTCAAGAGGACGAGCGCCCGCGAGTGAGGAGTGAGGTGTGAGACGTGATGAGTTTTCGTTTTCGTCGCTTGCCGCGTGCTCGTTATTCTCTGTCAACTTGGTCAATTTTTCGCGGACAATCTGAATAAGTTCATCCAGCGTCTCATCGCCAAATTCGACGACCTCGCAGCCGTTGCTCCTGCATTCGTCCAGCCAGGCGTAATCTGCCCCGTAGACAAAATTGGGCATAAGAATCAAGGCGTTTTCCAAATGCTCTTCCGGGGAGTACCCAGGAATCCACTGCGGAATTTTGTCTTGCAAAAGCAGGTTTTCAGGATCAAACGCAGCCATCCATGCCGACAGAATACTTGGTCCATCGGAATCGTTATCGCACAACGTGAATTCATTCAAATCGTAACACGGCAGAATCAGGTAAACGGAACTCATGATAATTAGCAGCAGCGGGTTGCGAGTTGTGAGAAGAACAACTCATCACTCTTTGTTAATACTTTGTGGATTTACAGGGGGCTAACAGGGGAGATTCGGAAGTATTAACCGGTTCCCATTCAACGCGATAAAATGCGCCCTCGTTTTTGGTGGAATACGGGTCGTCAGAAATTGTAACAGGAGCGGTTGACGGCGTCTGTCCTTCTTTGAGGAACTCAACGCCAACGGCAATTCTGACTTCGTCCAGCTCGTCCATTTTGAAAGGTTTTTCTTCTCCTTCGTAACAGACGCCAATTAAAGCCGCCGTTTTGTTTTGCGGGTCATTTTGGATTGACCACTGAATCTGCCGCCCTTCAAATCGGCTTTCCGGACAGAGATGAACGACCGCTCGAATTTTACCCGACGAGAATTCAAATTGATTCTCGTTCAATTGTTTGACGGAATTCTCTTTTGACCCGATTAGCTCGTAAACGATTTTGAAGGATTTTACCTGAAACGTTCTGTCTTTGGGTTTGTCTTGCCCGGGCTGGAGCGATCCGCGGTCGTAAAGCATGTTAAAGGCTGTTAAAAACCGTCTGCCGTCCTGACGCGTACGTCCCGCCGCGCTGGCAAAATCGCGACCGTTATGCAAAAAGCGCTGTTTGAAACAAACCGGTTTCCCATTAGAATCGTTCCAATACGCCATCACGCCCCGTGACTGAAACCAGAACGGATAGTACGACGCCGTCCCCAAACTCAGGTCGTTATCCATATACGTCGTTCCCGTCAGGCGGAAGTTCTCTCGAGCGTTGTTGTAGTTCTCCGTAAATGTAACAGGACTGTCAAACTGACGCGTTAAAAGTCCTGCGTATTCTTCCGGACAGGGAAGCGGATTGACGCCCTGCTCATAGCTGACCCTAACGTTTTTGGGAACCAGCCCGGCACGCGCTAAAATCCGGTTGCGTTCGTCGGCAGACAGCAGATCTCGATAGGCGCGAGAAAACGGACCTGACCACTGCCCGGTTGCGGGATGGTAATGCATGGCAATCGTTTTCCAGACTTCTTTGTGCATGTACTGAGCCATCTCGCGGAACGACTCGTCTTTGACGTACTGCAGCGCCCGTTCCAGCTCAACCAAAACGACCATCGTATACGTTGGGGAATTGTATTCCGTAAATCCGCCAATCTCTTTATAGGCGTTGATATTTCGCTCCATTCTCATTCGCGCGTATTCCAGATACTCCGGCTTGCCAAGCAGTTCCCCGCCGGCAGCGCAGACGACCGCGCCCATATAGGCGATGTTGGTATAATGGGGCTGAACGTCGCGCTTTATAATGCAAGCGCACGCCCGATCTAAAGACGCCTTTGCCTCTTCGACAACGTCAGGCGGAAGACGGTCAGAGTAATTCGTTAAAATCGAGATCAGAGTCGCCCCAAGGAAATCCGCCCAGTTGTAATCAATAGCCAACATCTCGTCAAACGGCTCTTCAATATACCACGGCCAGACGCCGTACGTCTTGCTGTTGGAGTCGGAATCCTGATACTTGATGACGTTTCGCAGAACTCGCGCGCCCTCCGCCTGACTTTCCTTGTCTTCTTTAGAAACAAGGCGAAGCGCATGCGTCATCGCCGCGCGGGTAGATCGGACTTTATCTCCCTGTTTAAAATGGGAGATATACCCGGTTGGGGCGTTATGTCTTCCCCACGGAAACCCTGTTTCCGGATCTATACCCTGAGCGTTCGCAACCGTGCAAACTAGCGCTGTTATGGTATAAAAAACAAATTGATAACAAATTTCATAAGTATTTTTCATTTGGCAAAAATATGAAATTGTGGATAATAAAACCAAGAGTTTATAATGCGATTTACAAATCACAAGCCATATCTCCAATAATATTTTATTCTAATGAAATGCTCCGTCAAGGGGTTGTCTAAAGTGCTCTTGACATTCTCGCATAAGACGCTATTATAAGATTTCGAGGATTGAAAGCCTGTTTGTTGCTTGGGTTCCATTTTCTCGACTGGTTATAATTTTAACCAGTCAAGACGTGAAATATTTTTTTAAACTACAAAGAGTATAAATTCAATAATAGAGTTAAATAAATGAAGTGTCAGAAATGTCAAAAAAAGGCGACGTATCATATAACTGAAATTTCTAATGGCGAGTCAGTTGAAATTCATCTTTGTGAATTTCACGCGCAAGAATATTTAATGAGCGCAAGTACAGACTCTCCTGCCTTGGCGAATGCTGCTGCGGACTTGGCAAAACAGATGAACCATCATCATGCAATGAATGCTGCAGTAGATAAGATGAACCAGACAGACGTGCTTGTTTGCCCGGTTTGTGGCGTTGCGTATTATGAGTTTCGCAGCGTTGGGCGGCTAGGTTGCGCTAACGATTACCAATTTTTTGCAGAGCAGTTGATGCCGCTCATTCAGCAGATGCAGGGGTCATTAGAGCATGTTGGACGCCGACCGTCTTATTCTGGAGAACGCAGCCGGCAAATGACTACGAAATACGCATTAAAGCGTCAGATGGCTGAAGCGGTTGCTGAAGAAAATTATGAATTGGCTTCAAAATTGCGAGATCAAATCAAAGAAATACAGTAAATAGGGGGAGGGTCGCTCGTAAATTTTAATCGAGAAAAGCAATAGCTTCACAAAATACCCTCGCGACTAATAGACAGTAAGAGGCAATAGTTTAATACACCTTTACTGTCTTTGTCCAATTTAGCCAAAAAATTGTTATCCCCCCCTATTGACACATTGAAGGAAATGAATATAATCTACATAAATATTTGAATGAGAAAGCAATTTCTGATTCAAACAGGTTTTTCCGACGCTGTATTTACAGTGAAACCGAAATTTATCGGGGCTTAGCTCAGCCTGGCTAGAGCGCTACGTTCGGGACGTAGAGGTCGCACGTTCAAATCGTGTAGCCCCGATTTCTGAATTTTCCCTATCCCCTTGCAAATTATCGCAAGGGGATTTTTCTTTCTTGCAATAGCCCGTATTTTCAAGGCTCAAACCGATTTTTTCAATGCTTAAATTTTCGTTTTTGCTTGTATCTGCTAATAATTCCGACAAAATGCTGGGGACTTTTCTGGGGGTCAACTGGGGGGAAAATGGGGGAGTAGTTTTTTTTCCTTCAATGCCTTGTAATGCTTCAATCACTCTGGGGGCGGCTTTTTTCGCTCGTAGTTCGTTCCATTGCTGGTAATGCTTCAGCGTAACTCTTAAACTATGCCCCGCAAAATATTCATAACTTATCGGGGCTAATCCGGTTTCCTGCAAGTACCGGCTGGAATTAAATTGGCATTAACGAATCTGCTATTGAGATCGTTCCCCGTATCTTAAACAATAGTAATCTATTGAGTATATGTGTACTTTATCTATTTTTACAAATGGATTATTATTTATCAACAATGCAACCCAGAAAATGTTGTTGCCTATATAACCCAGTTTCTCTTGTCTGTCGTAAATTGTTTTGTTTATTTTTTTGAAAAAAACGGTAAATTCAGAATCGAAAAATACCGAAATAATTAAGGGATTATCACTACAGAACCCAATTATAGGATATTATTTAATTAAAAGGATTTATAACAACAAGCAATAAATAAGGTTGAGTAAAACGGGAAGAGCGGAGAGAAAAGATATTGTCTTTTGTCAATCTAACATCTTTTTGAAATTGACCTGTTTATTAAAGGAAGTACAAATACTTTATTTTAAATATGTTCTATAATTTCAATCCGTCTGGCAGTAACCACAATGCTGATGTGAATTCGTTTCAAAGACCGGTTGTAGAATCGTTCTGGTTCGAAACGCTTCAGTCAGGCAAGCGTCAGCCATACGGTTGTGGGAAAATCTGCCAGGCAGATAGACAGGAGATATACCATTGGTCGCCTAAATATACAGAAATATTAGGCGGAACGAATGCGATTAACATATCGTTTCATCCGTTGCCGAGTGGTCATTATTGCCTTAGTCGTACGTGTTTTTCGTCAGATTTTCTCTCCGCATTGCATAGCGTCAATCCGTCCAATACGTCTTGGAATGGTCAAATAACAGACGTTTCCAGCGCAGACGAGTTAATGTCGTTGGGGCATCGGACGACGATGGAAATGCCAAAAGTTCGACTATTTACACTTGCGTGGGTGATTCCAGTCGAGACGTTTCGGCTTTTTAGTTCACATGCATTAACACTTTATCGTTCCCTTAAAACAGAGGCTATTGGTTGTCAGGTTACGCCAGACGGTCAAATTGAAGGACGCTCAGTAACCCCTAGTCAAACAGTTAAGTCCATATTAAAAACATTGGCGCGTCGTCGGCGTTTGCCGTTTCCAAACGGAGAATTTGACGCCTTGTTGAAACAAGATTGTTCAATGATTATATATGGCAAAGCCAATTTGATTTCCTGGTTTGACGACCGGCTTACAGCGATGTCAGTCCAGGAGCGGGAAAACACAACGTTTTGTACATCGTTAAAATTTTCGCCTGCACGTCCATTTTTAATGACCGGAATTGGCGCCTCCCAAAAGGAATTGCGACGCATTGGTCAGAAGTTTAGTTTGCCCGTTTGGGACGTTAGAAAACGAAACGCTAAATCGACTGACGTTGTTAAGCCTTTTAAAGATGACGAGTTGATAAAACTGTGGGAATGCTTGAAGGGGTCTCTTTGGGGAGATCGAGACAAGTATGCTCAAGGGATTCAATTATGGAGAGAATACCGAAATCACCATAAAGCCACCGCTGAATCCGCTTTAGCATCGTTATTGCAATGGAGTTTAGACGCCTATCGCGGCTTGGATGCGATGCAATTCAAACAGACGCAGCAGGTTCATGCAATGATTGATATGTTAGACGAGTTGCTCAAATCATAAGTGCCAAAAGAGAAGTTAATATCAAGACGTGAAAGGTAAAAAATGCAGCATATTGCAGCGTTGCCTTTCGTTTTGTGGTTTACCCTCATATTTTACTTCCACAGGCTTTCCATCGTTACTAAAAATGACGATAAAGAAAAGCCTCAAAAACGCCATGGCTGATACATTTTATATACACAAAGCGCAGATGTTGACTCCTGAGTTCCGTTCAGCAACATTCTGGAATCCGCTGGAACAAGACGATGGTCTTGTATTGTCAGGCGTTTTAGATAACATAAAAGAAGGTGGAAAGTCCTCTTCCAAAGAGAAATCCGATGGTTCCGCGGCACAAACGACGATTTCTTTTTCGGTAATTGCTCCGTTTACATGCGGGACGATAACGGCATATATTTGCAAACACGTAGAAAATCATATTCCGTGTACATGGTCTGTTGTTTTCGATCCGTTAGAATTCTCTCAGGACGGTTACAGCGCTAAATCCTGGGTTTCGACAGGGTGCCTATTGATTTTGGGGCACGATCAGCCGGTAACGGAAGATGTTTTTGAAGATATTAAAAACTATTTGAAAGCGGGCGGGAGAGTAGTTTACTGGGGAAACATTGCTCCAGACGCCAATTTACAATACGAGCTAATTGGCGCTAGGCAAAAAGGAACGTTGGATAATGTTGCGGACTCGTTCGTGTATCCAACGGATTCGTCGTCAAAGAGAGCTGGTTCTCTAACAAGCGGTTTAATTAACGGCGTTCGAGAATTCAAGCCGATTGGCAAGTTGTCGATATACTCTTCTTTAGATTCTTCATGCCATAGCCTGTTAACGGGTAAAGCAGGAAAGGTGGCAACGCCTGTTGCCTGGGTTAAAAACTTCGGAAAAGGTAAACTGTTTTATTCCAGTCTTTCAGAGGAATCCGATTGGTTGTGCGATGATTGCATGACGCTAATGCTTAATTCCATATCTTGGGCAGCAAAAAGAGATTGAGTTCAAGATAGAACATTAATTCGGTTCTTCTTGGCATTTGTGCGAGACGCTTCATAGTTCGCCAAAATCCGTAAACGGAAAAATCTGCGTAATCATTGTTAAATTCCAACTTACCGGAATATTCCTATCTTTTCTGTTTGTGATTAGCTGCATTAATTCCGTTTTTTATCTTACC
>JAZQDP010000432.1:0-9829 GCA_045546875.1 Thermoguttaceae bacterium
CCCCTCAAACTCCCCTTTCCAAAAAACTTTAGTAAGGGGAGAATAACATAGTATTAGCAATATTCAAAGCGACCAACGGGAGCGAGTATTGGCAGGCGCGCGGCAGCGAGGTTTCGGAGCGGAGCCTCGCCGCCGGCGCAAATCCGTCTAATCCGTCTAATCCGTGTGGGGACTGACCCGCGCATAACCGTCGAGGAGCGCGAAGCGAAACTCCTCACTCCTCATTCCTAACTCAATCCTCCTCTATTTTGTCAGGGTTAAAATTCCAAACGATTGGGGGTTCCAGACGGGCGCGAGTCCTTCGCCCCACAGCAGGTAGGCTTCCGGAGCGTCGGAGGAGTCTGCGTCGGTCAGGCGCAGCGACAGCCCCAGCTTCGTTCCCAGCGTTCCTTTCGCGCCGCCCAGGTCTGACCACGGCATCGCGATTTCGTACGTCGTCTTGTTACCCTTTTGTGTAACAGCAATGTCGTATTCGGACGAATCTTTTGTCAGCTGACCGCTTTTCAGTCCGCCGGAGAATTCGGCTGGTCGATAGAGCGTATGTTTTCCGCTTCCTCCACCGGGCGAGGCGGGGCTGACGTCAAAGCAGAACGCCTTTCCGTCTTCTCCCGGCAGCCGATTGAGCGGATGAATAGCAATTCGCACCGCGTCGCCTGTTACGCCTTTGGCGTCGGCTTTCTCAACGCGCTTGTTGTCGATTACCTCAATTCCGACGTAGAGGAACTGCTCGTCGTAGTTGAAATAGACAACGCCGCTGCAGTTGTCAGGCGTCCATTTGTACGCTTTGTTTACCGACCGAACTTGATTTCTGCCCAGCAGAGGAATCGGCGCGGACAGGTCGAAGTCGCTCAGATCGCCGTCTATTTTGCGTTTCTCTCCCGACTTGACCTGCGGCGCAAACGCGACGAAGTCTGACCCCTCGTAGGGAACCAGAACCGCGTTGTCGATCATGCTCCAGCCGTCGCCCTTACAAACCGGCGCCGCTGAGACTTTCTCCGCCCCGGCGGGCAGATCCAAACGTTTGCTGAACACCTGCCAGCAGTCCTGCGTTTTGGGAGACTGGAAGACTTGAAGCCAATGCCACGTCCAGGATTGCCCGTCTGCCGTTGACCCGCCGAAGTTGGAGCCGGTCGTTAAATTATCGGACTTAATCCAGAAGCTGTACAGGTATTCGCCGCCCGCAACCGGGATTTTCGGAACGTTCTGATAGACGTTGAAATACTTGCCCTTGGTATTCTCAAAGCGAAGAACGTACTTGCCGTGCCCCGGTTCGTTGGGATTGTTGAATTCCGTTCGGACGCCGTCTTTCCCGGTTCCGCCCCAGTTTGCCGCGGCGGTTGGAGAGTCGCCGGGCTGTTCAAATCCTGGGTTGAGCAGTAAATTCCCGATCTGATCCGGGTTAACCGCGTTGACAACAACCTTTCGGACGAACGTTCCCAGCAGCGTCTTGGACGCAGCGTCGGCGTATCGCAATGTAACAGTTGTGGGCGTCGCGCCGTTGGGAACGCTGTCAATTTTCAGAAGCTGCGTTACACTTTCCCCCGGCTTGAGCGCAACGGTAACGCCTTTGTCTCCGCTGGGGGCGACGTTTTTGTCCAGACGAACGTTGACCAGAATCGGCTTCTTCAAAACGTTTGACAGACGAACGGGAATTTCCAGGTTTCTGTCGGCAACGCCTGTAACAGTCGGAACGGTCGACTCCGATCCCGGGAAGGACATAATCAGAGCCGCTTTAATCGCCTGAACGTCTCCGCCGAAAACGATATAGGGGCTGGACGTCAGCGACAGTTTCGTAACGCCGGATTTCGGCAGAAGCGTTTCGTTTCCCTGCTGGTCAATTGACATCGTCGGATTGAACCCGGCGGGAAGCGTAACAGTTTCACCGCCCTTCTCGTTTGTGGAAACGATAAGAACCGGCGTACCATCGGGCTTTTCAAACAGTTTAAGGGAGTCGGACTTGCCCAGCGATATCTCGCCCACGGGCTTGGCGTTCCCAATCGCGTTGACAAGAACCGCCAGCGCAGCGGCGCCGGGACGCGGACTCATATCGCCCCAGAAATGGCTCCAATCGCCGGCAGCGGCAGCTTCGCCGCCAAAAAGAACGATGTGCTCACAGCCGGCAAGCAGTTCGTCCGGGAAATGAGTGAAATAGTAGTCTCCCTGCGCCGTGTTTTTCATCGCTTCCGACAGCGGCATTCCCCACGTGGACTGCGTCCCGCCCAGCGCAGTTTCGTTGTCCCAAACGGCAACGCGGTCAGCGCAGCCGGCAGCCGCCAGGTCGCGTTTGGCGCCACGGACGGACGAGCCGGTTCCGTAATGGACAGGCAGAATGTCGATGTATTCGCCCACGCCGGCGGCTAAAAGATTCTGCCGGAACGTTTGCGGCCACAGACCGCCTGCCAGCTGGTTGCGGAACTTCGGATTGACTCGTTTTGCCGCTTCCGACCCGACTCGGCACAACAAGGCGTAGTCCGCCACCGGGTCAGCGCAGACGTCGCCAGGCACGATTTCGTTTTGCCATTCAAAGCCGATAATATCGTTTTTGAACTCCGTTGCAATGCGCGTTACAAAACGTCGAATGTCTTTCTCGTCCAGCGGCAAGGCGGAAAACGCTTTCCCGTACGACTTGTCAGACTGAATTGCCCAGACCGGCATGCCGTCAATCAACAGCCACGGTCGAATTCCGTTTTTATTGCAAACGTCAATTTTGTTACGAAGATTCTTCAATGCGGCTTCGTTGAACTGCCCGCGGACAGGTTCCAACTGACCCCAGTTGATCCAAACGCGGCAGGAACTCAGACCCAGCATTCGGTTGGCTTGCACCGCTTCTTCTGATCCGAAAAACTTCTGACCGCCAAAGGGCGTCGGTCCGGTGCCAATCGTCTTTTTCAAGTCCGGAATCCGGGCAAAGGTAACCTCACGCGCTTCCATGCCGGGCAGTTCCGCTCGAAGCAGGAACGTTCCCTTTTCCTTAATGTCGATTGGAATTGACGTCGGCTTGCCGTTAGGGTCAGGGAAATCGACAGAGCCTTGAGCAACCGTCTTCCCCTTGACGTTTGTAACAGTCCAGTTGAGTTTTGCCGGTTTCATGCCCTCGGCTTTTTTCAGAGGCGTTGCCTGCATGACGACTTTCTGATCGTAGGTGAACAGATTGCCCGGCGTGGGAGCGTCGAGTTCAAACCAGCCGTTAGTTCTGGTAAAGCCGGGCAGACCATATCGAACCGACCACGGCCAGTTCTTTTTGTCGTGTCCGCGGAACATGGCGATTAACAGCAGCGAGTCCCCGAACTTGCCTTTTTCCGGCTCTGCGCTGGCGTACGGCTTGGGCAGCTTGAACGTCCAGCTTCCCTCGGCTCGCTTTCCGATTTCACACTTGAAGTTCGGCGCGCCGACTCCGTGATAATTGTGATGAGTTCGTTTGTTTGTGTATTTCCCGTCCGGGCAGTCCACCCACGGACCGACAACCCACAGAACGATCTCCGTCCCGCCCCAATCGTCAGATTTATCGACGTAATACTCAAACGGAACGACGACCGTTTCCCCTTCTTTCCAGACCGGCTCGCCGCCGTCTTCCGACTGCGGCTGACCGATTACAATCCAGCTCTTTTTCAGCGTCGCGGTATCTGGCCGGAACGTCGACAGGATTTCAGCGTTAACCAACGGCAGAATCACCGGGCCGTACGCTTTGAGTTCAGACTCATCCCAGCCTTTTTCGGTTAGAAAGTAAATCGGCTGAACGCCCTGATTGGCAGACTTGAATTCCGGCATCGTATAGGTGAACGTGAGCTTTTTCCCCTGTTCCGCCGGCTGAAGATTCCCGCCCCACGCAGCGTATCCGAGGTACTGTCCCGGTTTGGCGTGATGAACATCCCCGCCGATTTTTTTGCCGGACGGGATTGCCTTCGGCGTTACAAAAACCTGAAACTTCTGACCGGGCACGGCTTTTTCAGGATAGTCGATTGTAAGCCAGTCCGTCTCCATCGTTTTTCGAGCCGGTTCCTGCGCCAGCGCGGACGCGGTCAGCGCCGCAACCGCCAACGCTACTATAGTTATTCTCCTTATGCCAAATTTAAAATTCATGCCTAGCCTCCTCTTGTTATGATAATGTATTTAATGAGTCATTTTTGGAATATCAACAACATCTTTCTCAACTCCCTCCGATTCCACGGTAACGCGAACGGGATCGGATCCGGGCTTGGAGCGAATCGCAATGATCGCTTTGCCGTAAAACAGCGGATGAGTTGCGTCGGTGAACGAGTCCATGCCCATGGAATCGCCGTTGCAGATGCCCGCCAGTTCAGCTGATTCTTCCACCGTTACGCGAATCGTTCTGTTGTCCAGCGGGCAGAGCGTTCCGTCCTTGTCAACGGACTCGACAAGAATGTACGCCAGATCGTCGTCTGACCGGAATCCGGGCTTGCCGGTAAACGGGTTCGGTTCCAAAGTCAAACGAACAGCGGCGGGCGCCCCGGCGGTTTTAACCGTCTGACGTCCGATTTCCTTCAGGTTTTCGTAAAGGTCGTCCTTCGTGAACATGCTGGACTTTGGAATATAATTCCGTTCGTTTTCTTTAGGTTCAGCAACTTTATACGCCACCGCTTCCAGCGTTCCCGGCTCGTACGGGACGTTCTCCAAGCGGAACCGGTACTTGTCGATCACGGCGTAGTATCCCGGGATGTCCAGCGGCGGCAGACTTGACAGTTTGAACTCGCAAATCGAAGCCCAACGCCCTTCTTTGAGTTCGTCAAACCAGACGCGGAAATACTGACTGTTACGAAGCGATTCGTCAACCGGAACCGATACGCTGTTTCCAGAACCGGAAAACTTCGAGGCGTAAACGTCCGACCAGGTTTTGCCGTCGGCGGACGCCTGAATTTTAAACGCATAGCAATCGACGGAGTTTTCAAAAGTAACTGTTACAGAACGAACCGGGTCGTCAACGTTCCTTAGTTTGACTTGAAGCCATTGGTTCCCGGAATTGTCCGTCGCGCACCAGCGGGTGGACGTCCGGTCGTCAAAGGCTTTCGAGGCGAAGTTGGTTTTCCCTTTCGCTTTTCCTTCTCCGACAAGGTCGGTTCCTGATTGGACACGGGTATCTTTGAATCCGGCTTTTTCGGAGGCATAACCTTGTCCTTCTGCCCGTGCGGCTTCGCACTCGTCTTTTCCTTCTTCCGAGCTTGCAGAATACTCGCACCCGGGAGCCGCCGCTAAATTCACCGGTTTAAGCAAAGTATTCGCCTTAAACAGCAATCCCAGCGATTTCCCGTTGAGAAACAGCTCTACGCAATCCGCGTTTGAATACACGTAAACAGGGACGATTTTCTGTTTGCCGTCCGCGGGTCGAGAATCGCCGACAACCTCCCCACTCCAATTCCAGTGGGGTAATATATGAACGGTCGGCGCGTCCGGGCGCCAGTAACTGCGATACAGATAGAATCGGTCTTTGGGAATCCCCGCCAGGTCGACGATTCCAAAGTAGCTGGATTTCGCCTGACGGTCAAAGGGCGTCGGTTCGCCGATGTAGTCGAACCCCGTCCAGACGAACTCGCCGGCAACGTAACGGTCGCGTTCCATGCGGTCGAAATCGACGTCCGGGATGTCGCGCGGACCGTTGGCGGAAATCAAATCGTAGCCGTCCACCTGCAGCGTTTTGGAATTGTAGTCGTCTTTCCGGGTCGGGTGGCGCCAGTTCGGATAAGACGACGTCGGCGGGACAAGTTCGTAATACCCTCGTGACGACACCGCTGAGGCGGACTCGGAATAGACCAGCGGCATGTTGGGATAAACCGCGCGCGCCGATTCGTACTTCGCGCCGTAATTCCAGCCGGTAACGTCGAGCGATTCCAGAACGCGGTTGTCCGGTCGGCAGGCGCTGTCGACAAAACACCCCATCGCGACCAGTCGGCTGGGATCGTATTTTCGGAAGCAGTCTGCGACCAGCTTCACCCGGCGTGGAGCGTCCAGATGCGGGTTGGATCCGCCTTTGGAGTTGCGTTCAATATCGGCGATTTCGTTGCCAATCGACCAGATGCAAACGCAGGGATGATTCTTGTCACGGTTGACAAACTGCCGAACCTGACGTTCCATAAAGGCGTCAAAATAAGACTGATCCATCAGCCCCGCCGTGCCGTCCCATTTGTCGAACAGCTCGTTCCAGACGATCAGACCAAGCCGATCGCAGGCGTCAAGGAACTCTTTTGACGGCGGGTTGTGCGACGTGCGAATCGCGTTGACGCCCATGTCTTTCATGATCTTCAGCTGACGTTCAATCGCCGTCGGATGAGCCGCCGCGCCGATAACGCCCTGATCGTGGTGCAGGTCAACGCCATAAAGCTGAACCCGGCGCCCGTTGAGATGAAATCCGTCGTCCGTTGTCCATTGAATCTCCCGAATTCCAAACGGAATGGAGACGCAGTCGAGCGGCGAGGCGTCCTGCTCTGACGTCTTGTAAAGAGCGACCGCAGCGGTATACAAATTCGGAGAATCGACGTCCCACCGCTGTGGGTTCTGTACAGTAAACGTACATTCAAACGCGCCGACGGCGTTGAGAGAGGTTTCTTTTTCTGTAACAATCTTTCCGGACGGGTCTTTGAGCGTTACAACCGCTTTGAAAGAACCCGACTCTTTGACTGAGGAAACGTCTACAGCCGCCTTGACGACAACCTCCGCTTCCTCCGCGCCAGCTTTGGGCGTTGTGATGGTAACGTCGCCCGGCTTGAACCGAACGGGCGAGACGTACGTTAAAAGCTGAACCGGTCTGTAAATGCCAGCGCCGGGATACCAGCGGGAACGGTGCGGACGCGTATCGCAGCGAACCTGAATGAGGTTGTCGCCGGGCTGAACAAACGGGGTTATATCGACCTGAAAGCTCATGTATCCGTAATCCCAGCCGCCGGCATACTTCCCGTTGACGTAGACTTCCGGAAACGCCATACAGCCGCCGAAATCGAGAACAAACGTCCTGCCCGCCGGGTCATCGCAGCGCCACGTTTTGGAATACCAGCCCACGCCGTACCACGGCAGTTTTCCCTGCCCGCCCCACGTATTGGGATTCGTATCGAACGGACCGGAAATCGCCCAGTCGTGCGGAAGCCGAACTGAAACAGACGCCTCCAGCGATTCAGGAATCAAATCGTCTCCGACATGGAATCGGTCTGGGGACTCCAGATTAAACGCCGCTTTCTGCCGTTCCTGCCCTGATACAACCCGGGCGAACGACCAGCCGTCGTTAAAGCATTTCGCGTTTGAGTAACAATCCGCCTGCGCGGATGTAAACAAGGCAATCACAATTGCCGCCGATAATAGTAGGGTGCGTTTCATAATAAGTTTCGTTGAGCGCAAGTCTTTCCTTCGCCCGTTATTTTGTTTGTAACGTCAATTTCGATTTAACCTCATACTTTCCCGGGACGAGTCGATAGACGCGGCAGCCGTTACGATAGTCCGAATAGCGAATCGCGCCGTCGGAGAACGCAACGCCGGACTGCTCGTTCTCAACCGGGACGCAAACGACAGCCGTCGTATTCTCCGGGACGGTAAACGTCCAGAAAAACGTTCCGTCGGCGCATTTCCAGGAACTCTCAATTCGACCGTTGGGGGAATCGTACCAGCCGCTGGCGTCTGTTATTTGTTCGCATGGCTGGGGAGCGAGCAGAATCTCTTTAAATCCGCACGACGATTTCGTCTGACGAATTCCCAGCAAGCCCGCAGTAAACCATTCCTGAGCGTGCCCGAACATGCAGTGGTTCATGGAACTGCCGGGGCGGTTCCACGCTTCGGAAAGAGTCTTCATGCCGTAGTTTTCCAGCATGTTGACGTAGCCGGGCGACGACTTCCGCATAATAATTTTCGCAATGACGTCGCTGCGGTTCTCTTCCATGAGCGTTCGGAGCAGATAAACGAAAGCGACCTCGCCTGTCGTTGGGCGGTATTCCATTCGTTCGATGGACTCGATAAACTTCTTCATGACTTTGGGTCGCTGATTGTCTGGAACGAGATGAAACGCCAAAGCAAAGGCGTAACTTGCCTGCGAGTCCGTAGCGACAACGCCGGTTTCAGGATTGTAATACGCCTTACGAAACGCAGCCGCCGCTTCGTCAGCCAGAGCGTTATAGAACGCCGCTTTATCCGGCTTGCCCAGGATTGTTGAAATCCGGCTCATCAATTGAGCGTTGTTGACCAGAAACGCAGTTGCTGTCAGTTCTCTTGGAGTAAGATGAGCGTAACCGGGATGTCCTTTCGCCTCCGACCAGTCGTACCAGTCGCCCAATCCGGCTTTAGCAAGTCCCTGTGAATTTCTTGTTGATGCAAAATACGCCATGTATTTTTCCATCGTTTCGTACTGACGCGACAGAATTTCCGTATCGCCGTAGAACTTGTACAACAGCCACGGAATCTGAACCGTCGACGCCGACCATTCCGGCGATTCAAAGAACCCGCCGCCAAAACGAACGTACTCCGGGGCGGTGCAGGGAACCATTCCGGAAGGAAGCTGCGCCTCGGAAATGTCACGGCAAGTCTTTCTGTAAAGCTGATGAATGTTGAACCGATACATAATCGACGGTCCCATCAGGTGTGCGACTTCCAGCCAGCCGAGTTTTTCTCTGTGCGGGCAGTCGGTCAGAACGTGCTGAAGGTTGCTGCGAACGGAACGGGAAATCATCGCTTCGATATCGTCCAGCCACGGCGCGGAAGAATGGAACTCGCCGGCTTTTGCAGAGGACGACGTTGTGAATTCCGCTTCGATTGTTTTAACGATTGGTAAATCGGAATTGTCATCGTTAAGCGTCGCCCCGGAAATATAGATGAATTGAAATCCCCAGTACGTAAAATGCGGAACGAAAACGACAGGATTGCGCGCCGCATCGAAATCGTCTGGAAACGTTATCGAATAGGAATGTCCTTTCCACGGGTTGCCTTTCGTTTCCGCCAGCGTAACAGTAACAGTCTTGCCCGGTTTCCCGATAATGGTCAACCGCGGACGTCCAGAGAAATTGTACCCGAAATTCGCCTCGATTCTGTTGTCCGGCAGCGTTTGGACGGATTCCGGCTTGAGGACTTCTGCAACATAGATATTCGGGTGTTCCTGACGTCTTAACTGACCGGCAGGCGGAACGCTCGACAGCGCTGCGGCATTCCAGTTGTCATCGTTGTAGGGGTAAGAATTCCAACCGACAAGACTTTGTGACAGAATCCAGTCTTCCCCGCCGTAGACGCAGGAGAACGAAATCGGTCCGTTGGTCGTTTTCCAGGATTCGTCAGAAACGATTGTCTGCTCAGCGCCGTCTTTGAACGTAACGACAATTCGCCCAATCCACTGCGGCTGCCCGAACGACCCTTTATACTTGACGTATCGTCCGCCCTTGACGTTGTAGAATCCGTTTCCCAGCCAAACGCCCAGGACATTGACGCCGGAACGAATCTGTTTTTTGACGTCCCATTGATTGAACAAACACGTTCTGTTGTAATTCGTCCAGCCGGGGGACATGGGCGCGCTGACGGTTTCGCCGTTGACGTCCAGCTGATAGAATCCCAAACCGCAAACCGACGCCGTAGCGGAAACAACGTTCTCCGCCGGCTGACTGAGTGCAAAAGCCTTGCGAAAAACCGGAAGACCGTGCGAGCAATCCCCGGAAATCCACTGAGCGCCCACAAGTTCTGGGGGAATGGTTGTCTGCGGTTGGTCAGCCAGAGAGTTCATGCTGTACGTAACAGCCAAAAGGAAAACGATAATAAAGTTGACAGTTCGATTCATGAGTTATTTTAGGGAATAGAATGTTAGAGAATTAGCAATTATCAATTAGCAATTGACGCAAGGCGCCTCAATAATTGC
>JAZQDP010000433.1:0-3794 GCA_045546875.1 Thermoguttaceae bacterium
GTTTGATGGCTTTCAAGCCGGCTTTCCACGGTCGTTTATAGGCGGAAAGAGCCGTTCTCTTCACCAGACCGTTGGCGGTAGCGAAGGTCATGTAATGTTCCGGCAAGTCGTAATCTCGAACCGCCAGACAGTCGGCAATGACTTCGTCTTTGTCCAGATTGAGCAGATTGACGATAGCGCGTCCTTTTGCGTCTCGAGCCGCCTGCGGCAGGTCGTAGATCTTCTTCCAGTAGCATTTTCCGAAGTTCGTAAAGAACATCAAATAGGCGTGCGTGGACGCGACGAACAGGTGCTGAATCGGGTCTTCGTCTTCGACCTTGGCGCCTTTGATGCCTTTGCCGCCGCGGCGCTGAGCTTTGTATTCGTCTGCCGGCGTGCGCTTGATGTACCCGTTGGAGGAAATCGAAACGACCATGGTTTCTTCCTCGATGAGGTCTTCCACGTCGATGTCGCCGATTTCCTGACCAGAAATTTCCGTTCGACGCTTGTCGCCGAACTTGCGCTTGATATCCAGCGTGTCGCTGCGGACAATCGCCAGAATGTTGGCATCGTCGGAAAGAATCGTCAAATACGAGTGAATGTCCGACATGAGGTTTCGGAATTCCTCGATAAGCTTTTCCTGTTCCAGGTTGACCAACTGCCCCAAAGTCATGTGGAGAATGGCGTCCGCCTGAACCGGGGTAAGGGAGTATTCGTCTTTAATGCCGTGATCTTCGGCGTATTCCTTGAACCCATCTTCGCCCAGGGCGCGTTCAATCAGTGCGCGAGGACATTGAATTTCCGCCATTAAGCGGGCTTTGGCTTCCTGCTGAGTGGAACTGGTGCGAATAACCTTAATAACCTCATCGATATTGGCGTGGGCAAGCATAAGCCCTTCGACGATGTGTTTGCGCGCCCGCGCTTTTTCCAGCAGGAAAATCGTTCGGCGGCGAATAACGTTCATGCGGTGCCGCAGGAATTCTTCCAGAATTTCCTTGAACGTCAGCGTTCGCGGCTTGCCGTCTACCAGGGCGACAAAGTTGATAGAGAACGAGCTTTGCAGCGGCGTGTATTCGTAAAGCTGATTAAGAACGACGTCCGGGTCTGCGTCTCGCTTGAGTTCCAGAACAAGGCGAACCGGCTCTTTGAGGTCGGACTCGTTGCGGATGTTGCTGATGCCCTCGATTTTGCCCTGATTGACCATGTCGGCAATACGTTCCTCGACATGGTCTCGCGTGGTCTGATAGGGAATGTCGGTAACGACGATTCGATGGCGGTTATTTTTCATCTCCTCAATTTTCGCTGTGGCGCGAATGAGGATTGTGCTTCGCCCGGTGTGGTATCCTTTTCGGATTCCGCTGCGTCCGCAAATAACGCTGCCAGTGGGGAAGTCCGGCCCCGGACACAGTTCGAGCAGTTCGTCAATCGAAACGCCGGGATCGTCAATGAGCTTGACAAGGCAGTCGCAGATTTCGCCCAGATTGTGCGGCGGAATGCTGGTTGCCATGCCGACGGCGATGCCGTTGGTGCCGTTAACCAGCAGGTTGGGGAACTTGGACGGCAAAACAGTTGGCTCTAAACCTCTGCCATCGTAGGTGGGCATGAAATCGACGGTGCCAAGATTAATGTCTTCCAGCATCAGCTGGGCGAACCGGGACATGCGTGCTTCGGTATATCGCATGGCGGCAGGCGGAAGCCCGGCGATTGAGCCGAAGTTCCCCTGTTTGTCTACCAGAACGTAACGCATAACCCATTCCTGAGCCATACGAACCAGCGTCGGGTAAATGACGGTTTCGCCGTGGGGGTGATAGTTGCCCGACGTATCGCCCGAGATTTTAGCGCATTTGATTCTGCTGGAGCCGGGGGTCAGATTGAGGTCGTTCATCGCTACCAAAATTCGACGCTGAGACGGTTTGAGACCATCGCGAACGTCTGGCAGTGCGCGGCTGACAATAACCGACATGGAGTACGTCAGATAACTCTGTTTGAGTTCGTCGGTAATAGATTGACGAATGAGCGTAGTTCCATCTTTGAAATTCGCCAATGCATTCGGTCCAGGAACATACATGTCAGCATTCGCTGGCGTTTGACCTTCGGGAAAGCCGTTGTTTTCGGGGGGAAGTTCGTTAGACACGGTGGATATTTGTTAGTAGTTAGGAACGGTTAAAATTTGCAATGAGCAATTAGCAATGAGCAATTGATGAGGCGCTTGCGCTAATTGCTAATTGACAATTGCTAATTGCTAATTAATATTATAGCGTTAAACGAAAATTCTGCAAGGGTGAATATGGGATAAAAGCTGTTTTTTAAGCGTATTTGATAAAGTTTTATGGGTCTTCCGTCCGTTTCTTACCAGTAATGAATTAGCTTGGGGGCTTGTTATTTCAAATATTTATGCTAAAATATTAGTGATGGAAATATGTACCTGTAGGCAATTAGGAATTATGCAAGACGCTGTACTACTGCCTACTGCCTACTACTTTTTTTATTTCAAGGGACTAAAATGAAACTTGCTCTGCATTGGCAGATTTTAATAGCGATTCTTTTGGGTATTGTTTTTGGCGTTCAATTTCACCCATACGTTGGATATATTAGTTGGATGGGACAACTGTTCCTGCGCCTTCTTAATATGTTGGTTTTACCGTTGATATTCAGTTCAATCATATCCGCAATCGGCAACCTTCCTGACGGGGAATCTCTTAAACGGATGGGAATTAAAACCATTTGTTTTTATGCCGGCACAACGCTTATCGCGATTCTGACAGGCATGGCGTTCGTAACCATTCTCCACCCTGGGACAGGCTTGGAAATGCCAACAAATCTTGAAGAAATACAGGCGCTTCAATCGCAACAAAAGCCCTTTGGCGAACTTCTAATGAACATGGTTCCACAAAACGTCGTTGAAGATATGGCTAAGGGAAACATGCTTCCGGTGATTTTTTTCGCTTTTTTAGCAGGATCCCTTATTCATTCCATCCCGTCGTCTAACGCTCAGACGCTCAAAATCTTTTTTCGTTCCTGTTTTGAACTGATGATGCAAATGACGCTGTTGGTCGTTCGCCTGGCTCCTTTTGGAGTTTTTGGACTGATTGCCGTTCAGTGCGCCCAATACGCAGGAGATTCCGAGAAACTTCTCCAGGCAGCCAGTTCACTGGGGATGTTTATGATAACGTGTTTTCTGAGCATGGGGTTCCATTTCTTTGTTTCGATGTCGCTCGTATTGATTATTTTCGCAAAAGTAAACCCGGTTCGGCACATTGTCAATATGCTTCCGAGTCTTTTAACCGCGTTCTCGACAGCGACGTCAAACGCGACCATTCCCCTTTCGATGGAATGTTTGGAAAAGAACAGCGGCGTATCTCGGCAAACATCGGGGTTTGTCATCCCGTTGGGCGCGACGCTCAACATGAACGGCACCGCTTTGTACGAATGTATAATTGTAATTTTCCTTTCCCAGGCGTACGGATTGCCGCTTTCGATTACCGACCAGATAATTATGGTAACGTTGGTAATGCTTGCCGCAGCGGGGACAGCCGGCATCCCGATGGCGAGTTTCGTTATGACGGCAATCGCGCTCCGGGCAGTCGGACTGCCCTTGGAAGGGCTGGGCATGATTTTGGCTATCGACAGAATTCTCGACATGACCAGAACGACAGTGAATATTTATGGCGACACCTGCTGCGCCGTCTTTATCGCCCGCTCTGAAGGAGAAATCCTGAACGAATAGGAAACATAATTTACTGCAACGACTTGAGTTTTTCGAAATTGAGCTATTAGCTACCAGCTTCTAGCTATTAGCTTGATAAACCTGATTC
>JAZQDP010000434.1:0-18259 GCA_045546875.1 Thermoguttaceae bacterium
AAAAAACAATCCATATAAGGAGGAATCCCATGACTGTTAGTATTATACACTCAACTCAAGGTATTGGCAACTACATTTTGGAAAAAGAAGTAAAAAAGATGGAAAATTGATTCGTCCGATAACTGCGTACCTTTAGTTGCGAGTTAGCTATTAGCTTCTAGCCCCTGGCTTTTAGCTTATCCATCCAGCTCCTAGCGTTAATCGTTAAAAACTGAGAGCTTCGAACGTTCAAGCTAATGGCTAGCGGCTAACAGCTAGTAGCTCTCAGGTACGGGCTTGCCGGATGAACCATTTTGTTTATCAAGCTCTGTATTTTTCCAACAGTTCCAGCGTATTTTTCATATCGTCCGGGAGTGGGGCGGAAATCTCCATCTCTTTGCCGGTTTCTGGATGATGGAACTTAATTCTTAAAGCGTGTAACGCTTGTCGAGATAAAACCGGTTTTTTGGATTTTTCAGGAGGGTTGTCCGACGGTTGAGTTCCGCGAATAACGTCTTCCGAAATATCAGCGCGTCCGCCGTAAAGTCGATCGCATAAAATTGGAAATCCGGCGTGCATAAAATGGATTCGAATTTGATGTGTCCGTCCGGTCTTGGGCATCGCTTTAATAAACGTGTACCCTCTGTAACGCTTTAAGACTTCATAAAACGTTCTGGCAGGCTTGGCGTCTGGACATTCAAATCGGATAGCCATTTTTTCAGATTGATGCGGGTGTGGGCCAATCGGAGCGTCAATAACGTCTCGATCCCTTGGCGGGGCGCCGGTGCAGATGGCAACGTACTGCTTTTCAATTTCTCGTTTTTCAAACTGAGCCGCCAGTTTCATGTGTGAATAATCCGTTTTCGCAACGATAATAACGCCGGAAGTGTCACGGTCAAGCCGATGAACAATTCCCGGTCTGGCGGCGCCGCGAACTTGAGACAGGTTGTTTTTGAAATGGTATGCCAGCGCTCCAACAAGCGTTCCAGCCCAATGCCCGCGCGACGGGTGAACAACCATTCCAAACGGTTTGTTAATCACAGCCAGAGATTCGTCTTCGTACAAGACGTCTAATGGAATTTCTTCCGGAATCGGTGCGCTTCGAGGCAGTTCCGGCAAAACAAGCGTTATTTTTTGCATCGGCTTAATGCGAAAAGCCGGTTTTGCCAACCCCGGTTTGTCGTCGATGGTAACGCTGCCGCCCGTAATTGCCTGTCGCAACATTACACGGCTATACCGCGGCAATTGCGATGCCAACCACGCATCCAGACGCATGCCGGCAGAATCGAAATCAACGACAAAACTAATTTCGTCGCCGGGTTGAAGCGTTTCGAGAACCGGCAATTCCGCTAATTCCTTGACGTCGTCGGGAGTAAATCCTTCTTCATCAATGTTATTGTCAATATTGTCAAAATTGTCGAAAGATGTCATTGCTTATAAATAATTTATGGAACTGAACCGCGAACGATTCTGTGAGAAAACGTTATTCCTCGCTAGGGTTGATGAATAATGAAAATTCCTGCATTCCTTCTCCGCGAACGGCGCCGGTTTTTATGTTGTAATATATGGCGGAACTGGAGGTTCGGTTGTATCTGCCGTTGGTAACTTTTTGATAGAAAAAGTTTGCCGGCGTTTGTCCGTTTCCTTCAATTTTCATCGTATCATTTTTTGCTTCGTATGTAATTTTATCTGCCGTGGCATTGTAAATGCGTCCTTCAAGCTTGACGCCGCCAGAGGCAATAAAAGCGCTGTTGGGTGAAATTTGAGGTTGAGAACCGGAACCGTCGACAGACGCAATCTGATTGATGTTTGTCTGAATTTCCATCTGACCGCACGTTAGCTTAAATGCGTCAGGCGGCAATTCGTCCAAAGTATGAGTTTTAAACGTTTTTCCGATTTCGTCAATGGGAGCGTATTCCGCTTCAACGCGCCCGGAAAACAGGAACGTTTGCATGCTTCGCGTGTCAAACGAGCCTTCAAGCTGTTTTTGGAAATCGACGCAAAGGTTTATTAATCCAGTTGGAGGGCTGATGTCAGGAATAGCCGAGTCTGCCGGTTGTTTCGGTTCGTTTTCGTTTCCGGATTTTCGCTGCGTCATTGCTCGACCTGGACCATCTGCTACAAACGTTTGTTTTTTCATGTTGATTGTCAGTTTTGACGCGGTAAGGCAATCTATTGCGGTTGTTATTCCGTTCTCTGTCGTGTGGTTTTCCAACTTTACCGCATTGCTGAGAACAATAAACTTAACGTCAACGGGATTGTCGCTGTTTTCTGCCGTATTTGATTTGAGGTTTTGAAGATCAATCTTTTGGTTAAGAATCACGGCAAGCGTATCGCATTGGGCGAATTGGTCTTTTCGCTGTAAAGAAACGTTGCCGTTAAATGTCAGTATATCATTTTGTAAAACCATGGATTTTTTCCACTGGATTTTAGCCGGCTCCGTCATTGCCAATGACAGCGACGTATTCGACTTTTTGTCTTCCTGCGTTTGATTTTCCGGATCGCCATTAAACATGGCGGCGCCATAGGTGTCGATCCAGATTTTATTTAGCCCCCTGTTAACGTTAATTGCATCTCCTGTAATCGCCACATTGTTATAGCGAATTTTTGCCGGCTCGCCAATTAACGACGCCGTTGCCGAGGGGGACGTTACGTCAAACAACTGAATCTGATCGCCGTTCATTTCTAAACTGGCGCTTCCATTGGACGTTGTTGAAACGTCGTAAATTCTGACGTTGTCTTTCAAGGTCAGTTCGTTAAGATGAACCTGATTTTGATTGATCAGTATTCTCCCTTGAAGCAGGGAGCCAAAAATATTATAAAGGGTTTTATCCTGAGAAGAAGAGTCTGGCATTGGGTTTGACCCCGTTATTCCATTAACGTCTGTTGACGATGCGACGTCAGGTTTGTCGGATTGCTCAAACCAAAGCTGCATCGTTTTAACCGAGGCGGTGATTGGATTTGATTTCAAAATAACGTTGTCATTGGCTTGCATTCTGGACAGGGTAAAATTTCCTTTTCCCAGCGCCGGTTGTTGAGACAGCCAAAAGAAGAAACTGGACGCTGTTATGGACGCCTCGGAAACGCCGTCGCGTTCAAGCTGCATTAAAGCGTTTCCGGTAAGAGAAACGATGCGTTCTTCAGCATCATTTTTATCCGGTTTAAGATTCAAACTCTCCTGCCAGCGAACTCGAACCTGTTTTCCGGAAGGATCGATTTTCGATTTTATCCACCCGGGACTGTTACATTCCAACGATCCTAACGATCCATCTTTGCCAACTTCATAGATTACATTTCGCGTAGATACGACATGATTTTTATAGTATATTTCACATGGTCGGTTAGTCGAATCCAGTTCAAAACGCAATGGCGAAATTGAACCGATGAGATGATTTGCCAGAATTCTGGTTTGATATTCTGGCGCTTCAAGGACAACCAGCGGACCGGTTGCATCTAACCGATCAAGCTGTAAATTCCATTCGCTGAACCGACGTTCAGATTCTGATACTGCGTCTTTACCCCCATCGACATTGTCTTCAGCAGGCGGTTGAGGCGTTTTAAAATACAGATTTAGATACTGACATCGGATTGTATTTGCCATCTTGTTGGCAACCGACTGGATCAGGGAAACGTTTTGATTAAAGGTGGCTTTTTTGTTTAACGCATTGAAAACGAACGGACCGTCGCACCGTACTTCGATCGGGGAACTGAACAGGCTGAAATTGTCTGAATTGTGCTTTTTCTGAATGTTTTTCGGTGGAACAATTGTTAAACGATGCAATTTCTGTAACGTTATGTTCTCGATTTTATTTGGCATCGATTGCGATTCCGAATCGGTATTCAAACCGGAACCCAAAAGACCGCTGCTGATAAACTGAATCTGCAACCCGGATCCTACGCCCTGCGTTTGCCCGTATTTGAAGTGGATATTTGCCGTTGTCCCTATAACATTTGGGCTAACATGTAAATCGCGCGTTTTGATGCTCAGATTGTCTGGATCGCCAAAACTTTTGATGTTAATTTCGCCGTTTAGTGTGCAGCGAACAAATCGAAACGATCCAATAGTATTTAGACTGAGTATTGGCTGGTCAAATTCAAACTCTACATCTCCGTCACATTGAACCAGTATTGACTTGAATGGATTTGTAGAAAGAATTTTGACAATGGAACACCTTTTGAACTTGACAAATTGACCTTCGGGAAAAGTGTGCTCGCCGATATAGAGATAATAGCCGTTAATTTCTGCCGTTTGCGCGGTTGTAAGTTCCCAGGCGTCTGGCTGAAACATAGTTTCTATCAGCTTTTTAGAGATGTCTGTCGTGTCTTGAGTCTGGGTAGTCTTTTGATATTTTGATTCCGGCTCCAGAAGCGGCGGGGCAACAAAACAATAGACGCCTGCGGCAATTGAAAGAATTAGAATTGTCGTCAGAATGTGAATGGCTTTTTTCATTCTTTTCCTCTCAAATGGATAGCATAACGAATATTGTGCGTTATAGAACTACGCAATTTTTCTTTCTTCCGGCGCATATAGCTTTATTAGCAGATGCGTTTGAGCTTCTGAATTTGGAACGTCAGTCTTTGCGCGGTTTTTAGAGTTGTACATCTTCGAGAAGAATCCCGGAACGTCAGTGATGTCAACCAACCCGACGGGGCGCCCCTGATGATCGATAACCGGCAGTTCGCTGATTTTGCGTTCAGACATTAACTCGACGGCATTCATCGCCATTGACCCCGATTCAACAGCCCACGGTCGGCGCGTCATATACAGGCGAATTGGTTCGTCCATCGGCATAGACCCCTGTTCAAACAGTCGCGCCAGGTCAGAGTCAGTAAAAACGCCAGTGAGCAGTCCGTCGTTATTGACGAGCATGATCGCGCCGGTTCGGCGCCCCGGTAACATCGTGTTGACAAAAACCTGACGAATTGTCAGATTCTCGCTTGCCAATCGACATCGTTCCAGAGGGCGCATAATTGTATCAACTTTGCTGAGCGCTTTGCCTAACGACCCGGCAGGATGATTCTTGGCAAAGTCGGTGGGAGAAAAATGGCGCTTGATGCTTAGCGTTAACGCCAGCGCGTCTCCCAAAGCTAACATCATCGTTGTGCTTGTACTGGGAGCTAATCCCATTGGGCACGCCTCTTGAGGAGAATGAAGGTCAAGAACAACCGTCGCGCTTCGAGCTAATGAGCTGTCCCGGGAGCCGGTAACGGCTATAATTGGGACGTTCATTTCTTTTAAGGCGGGAAGGATTCGGGTAATTTCTTCGGTTTCTCCGCTTTGCGAAAACATAATTATGCAATCGTCAGAACGAACGCGCCCTAAATCGCCGTGCACTGCTTCGGCAGGGTGCAGAAAATGGCTCCGAACTCCCAAAGACCCCATTGTCGCCATAACCTTTTGTCCGACTAATCCTGCCTTACCCATGCCGCAAACCAAAACGTTGCCGGTGCACTTATCAATAAGAGAAATTGCTTGGCAAAAGCTGTCGTCCAATCTGCGCGACATTTCAGCCAGAGCTGTTGACTCGTCGTTGAGGATTTGGCGTCCTGCTTCCAGAAGTTGTTCGTTAGAAAGGGGGTAATTGGGGGAATCCATATTTCTGCTATCGAATAGAATTTGATTTTGTTGGGGCTTTTCCGCGTCTGAACGTCTGAGCGGACGAATAAAAGACGGGGGAGGGGGGCGCGCTCGACAGGGACAGGCTTTCGAATATGCCTGACGTTTCGATTTCCCCTCGATATAAATCCGCGCTATTTTACCATAATATATAGAATGGTACAAGAGCAATCTTTAAGAAATATACATATCCCTAACCGGGGCGATAAAATTTGCCCTTCGATTTTTTTCAAATTTATGGTATAATAGTAAAAGGTATAATTCATAAGAGAGACGCTCTCTGGGTAAAATAAGTAAAATTATTTCTGCCATTTTAGGTGGCATTTCAAGCGATGTCTGAAAAAAACGATAACGAAAATAAAAATTCGAATGATAAAAACAACAATTCCGATCAGAAAAACGGAAAGTCGCCTTCCTACGGTTATTACACGATAATAACCGTAATAGTGGTTCTAGTCGCTTTATTTGCGTTTAATTATTTTTACTCGGACGCTCAAAGGTCGTTTCACGTTCCATATATGGATTTTGTCAAGCTGGTTGAGCAGGGTAATAGTCCAGACGCAAAGCAGGTCTATAAAGAAAAGCGTGGCATGAAAACGGTTGAATACCAGGTTTCCAACCTGTCAGAGTTGAAAATCGGGTCAGAACAGATTATCGGGAAAGGGGATTTCGTTAAAATCTCAGAAGACGGTAAACCTGTTAATAAAGCCAAACCAATGAAAGACCGCAAATTCGTTAGCAATCGCCATGGGTTTACCGACGACGGCAACTATCTGTTTGAGTTGCTTAAATCCAAAGGATTTAACGATGTTGACGGAGATCAGCCTCGGAATTCCTGGTTAATAACAATGCCTTCGCTGCTGATTTCGGCATTTCTGATTATTACCATGATTTTTTTAATTCGCTCGTTTGGCAGGGGCGGGGCGTTCGCCTTTGGTCAGTCTCGAGGTCGAATGTACAGACCAGATGAAATAAACGTTACTTTTAAAGACGTTGCCGGCATTGACGAAGCGGTTGAAGAGGTAAAGGAAATCGTTGAATTCCTGAAAAATCCGGAAAAGTACAAAAAGATTGGAGGTCGAATTCCCAAAGGCGTTTTGCTTGTTGGCTCTCCCGGAACCGGTAAAACCTTGTTGGCAAAAGCGATAGCGGGCGAAGCCGGCGCGCCGTTTGTGAGTATTTCCGGTTCTGATTTTGTTGAACTGTACGTAGGCGTTGGGGCGGCTCGAGTAAGAGATTTGTTTGAACAAGCGGCTCAATCAGCTCCCTGTATTATCTTTATTGATGAATTAGACGCCTTGGGGAAAATCCGTTCAGGCAACGTTTCTGGAGGGCAAGACGAACGCGAGCAAACGCTCAACGCCTTGCTGGTTGAAATGGACGGTTTCCCCGATAATAACGGCGTTATTGTCTTGGGGGCGACAAACCGACCGGAAACGCTGGATCCCGCGTTGTTAAGACCAGGCAGATTCGATCGCCATGTTTTAGTGGATCGTCCAGACCTTTTGGGACGTTTGGCAATTCTGGAGATCTATGCAAAAAAGGTGAAGCTGGATCCAACTATAGACTTAAAAGAAATAGCGACGATGACAAATGGGTTTGCCGGCGCAGACCTGTCAAACCTGATAAACGAAGCTGCTTTGTTAGCGGCGCGCGCCAATAAAGATTTCATCACAAAAGACGAACTTAACGAAGGAATCGAGCGCGTTACTGCCGGTTTGCAGAAAAAACAACGCATCATGCTTCCCGATGAAAAAAGACGGGTGGCGTTTCACGAAAGCGCTCACGCTTTAGTTGCGCATCTGCTCCCCAATGCGGACGCGGTGCACAAGATATCGATTATTCCTCGCGGGTTAGCCGCTCTGGGGTACACGCTGCAAAGACCAGACGAAGAACGGTATCTCGTTACTCAATCCCAATTGGAAAGCCGAATTATGGTTTATCTTGCCGGGACGATTGCAGAACAGATTATTTTCAACGATATTTCCACCGGCGCTCAAAACGACCTCCAACGCGCTACCGAACTTGCCAGAGCCATGGTGATGGATTACGGTATGAGCCGATTGGGGCGAATCAGTTTGCGTACCAAAGAAAACTCGTTTATCTCCGATCAAAATGTGAAGTCATCAATGATTTCCGAATCCACCGCAACAAAAATTGACGAGGAGGTGGAATATATTATGGAAAAGGAGTTCAATCAAGCAAAAAAATTGCTTGAAGACAACCGATTCAAACTCGAAGCCTTGGCGGAAGCGTTGTTGATTAAAGAGGTTATTGACGCAAAAGAATTCTCTAAAATTGTTGGAGAAAAAGAACATAGCAATTCAGAGAACAGCTCTGAGTCCTCGGACAACGACGGATCCGAACAAGCAACATCGGAAGAAAACGACAAGTAGGAAACCGACGCATCGCGCCAATTTCCTACTGTTGTATTTGTTACAAGGGTTAAATATTTTGTAACCAAGTTGTCAGAAATTTTTAGTTTTATTTGTCTTTAACGATAATCTTATACGCGGCGGTAATTGACTTGCCGGGTTCGAGCAGAATCGGGGTTTCGTGAACGCGCATCGTCGCGCCCATGTAGGCAAACGCTTTCCAGCCGTCGCCCATGGAATAACCGGTCATCGGGCGCGTGTTGCCGGGCAGGTCTTCGATTGTTACAGAAATCGGTTTGCCGTCAACGGTTCCAGTCGCGTTAATCCACTGGCAATCCTTGAGTCGTTCGTCACCGCGGACAATCGCGCCGTCGTGAGCGCCGGTACTGTTGGAAAATTTAACGGTAGTATTCATGTCCTTGGCAAAACGCATTCCCAAACCGAAATAGTAACGTCCGTTAATCGTAATCGCTTTATCGCCGGCGGGCGTGAGAACGGATTTCCAGTTCAGAACGTTGGCGCCGTCAACGGACGCGACGGAAATCTCACGAACCTCTTTGGCGATAACCGTTCCATCTGTAGCAATCCAATTGAGTTCCGCTTTGATGGCGGACGAGTCCTCGGACAGTTCGCATTTTGTTAAAATTTCCTGACTGCACTTGTCGCCGTATTCGCCCCAGAACTCGAAGCCGTCAACGCTTAACGAGTACATCAAACCGTGATGATGAACATGGTCAGCGGGCGAATCCGAAAGAACCTGAACGCCGTTGGGCGTAAAAAGCTGTTCAATGTACGGCTTGTACTTCCCGGCTGTCTGAAACTGGGCGACGACTTTGCCGTCCGCTTTAAGAGCGAGTCTCGTTTTGAGCTGACCGTCAACCAGTTCAGCGGTTTTGCCATCGGCGGAAATGCGATACAGACCGTCAATCGTGCGAGCGTAAATCGTATACGTTCCGTCTGCGTTGGGCGCTGTTACAACGGAGACGAATCCGGTCATGCCCTCAGCCAGCGTAGTCCACTCTTTGGCGGTTCTGTCATACAGACACAGCGCGCCGTCTTTGTCAACAGCAATCAAAACGTCTTTGCCTGCCCCTTTGCCAACCGTCATACATTTAACGACTTTGTCCAGCGGGTCAACCTTTTTGCCGATAAGAATCCAGGTATTGTCTTCCCCGGCGGCAATAATTTCATCTTCCTTGGTCGTCGGAACGAAGTTGCCGCAAATGGTTGCTTTTACGTTCTTCCCCATGAACTTTTGAGAGTAAACGTTCCAAACCGGGTTGTACGTGTAAACGTCTCCGTTGGTAATGGCGACAAACTGACACGGCATGTTCGCCTTGATTTTCCCGGCGGAAACCTGATCAAAATCACCAGAAATAGGCGGCCAGCCTTTTTTGTCGTAATCTTTGTTCCACAGATAGGAGTTTCCCGAATACGTTGAGGCGATAAGCGTACTTCTGGAGCCGTCTTTGGTAATCGCGCCAGCAGAAATTGCTTTGACGTTATTTCCGTTCGGTCCGGACAGAACAACCGCTTTGCCGGTTTCAATCGTCTTTTCCGCATCGAGAATATAGAGAGCTTTTGCGTTCTGACTGATAATCGCCAGGCAGTCTTTGCCGGAGCCGTCGTTGTCGAAAGCGACAATCTGATGACCTCTTTCGTAGAATCCCATCAGACGAACGCTTTTCTGACCGACAGGGTCGGTTCCCGATTGGATGTGGTTAGCGTCGAAATCAGCTTTTTCGGAGGCATAACCTCGTCCGTTTGCCCGTGCGGCAACGCACCCGTCGAAAAGGCGAATTTCACCCGTGGAGTCAATCCACGCAACGCCAAACGTTCCGCCTGCCATGTTGTGACAGGTATTCTCTGCCGCAAAAGCGGGAAGAGTAAATACAAGCGCTAAAAGCAGCGAGTAAATAATGTGTTTCATATATTTTCTCCTTAATATAAGCCGCTAGTTGCTAGCCGCCTGCTATTAGCTTGATAAACCTGATTCATGCATCAATGCAAGAACCTAAGCAAGCTAACAGCTAATAGCTAGAAGCTAATAACTATATTTAATTCAGAACAAACGACTGAGTTTCCTGATCGAACAGGACGACTTTGCTTTCGCGATGGGAGATAATACCCATGCTCAACGGAGCCTGAACGCGAACGGCAGTTTGGATGTCGCTGAACGGCTTTTCACGCGTCTTGACGCAGGTAAGCAGGTTCCTCCACAGTTTGCTTGTGTCGCCCATGCCAGCCCACGGAATGCGAATTTCTTTTGCGCCTTTGGCGAACGGAACGATTCGAATGCCGGAGTTGCCTTTGCCAAGTTCTTCCCAGATAATAACGCCGTCGGTTCCGCGAATAACAGTGTCAGACGGACGATAATTGGACAGCGAGTTGCACATGACAACTGAGGGACCATCTTCGTAGTCCGCGATGATGTTGCACTGATCGGGAACTTCGCGATTGTACTGGAACGTTCCGCCGCCGCCGAAAACGCGGGTCGGGTAATCCAAGCCCAAAACGCAGAAGACCGGCGTGAACATGTGCACCAGCAAGTCGGTTGACGGACCGCCGGCGTAGTCCCACCACAGACGCCACTGGAAGAATCGTGAAACGGAGAACGGGACTTTGGGCGCGTCGCCGAGGAATCGTTCCCAGTTCAGATCCGGCCCCGGTTTGGCGTTGGGATCTGGAATGGTCATGCGTTCGCCCCAGTCGCCACGGCGGAAATAGCTCAGCTGAACGTGAACCGGTTTGCCGATGATGCCGTCCTGAATCATCTTGGCAACTTTCGGGAAGTTGTCGTCTGCCATGTACTGAGTTCCAACCTGAACGAGTCGATTGTTCTTGTCAGCCGCTTCTTCAATTTTCTTTGCCATTTCAAACTGCGCCCAGTGCGTCAACGGCTTTTCGCAGTAAACGTCTTTACCGGCGTTGAGAGCGTCAATTGCCAGCGGAGCGTGAAGACGGTCAGGAGCGGCAATGCAGACGACGTCCACGTTGGGGTCAGCAAGCAGGTTCTCGTGTTCGTCGTACTTTTTACAGCCGCCCAGATTTCTGGACGCAGCTTCCAAACGCGGGCGATAAACGTCGCAAACGGCAACCGGTTCTGCAATCCCTTCCTTCTGGAAGTTCTTGATAATGCGCTGATGTTCGCCGCTTCGTCCGCCAACGCCGATAAACCCGATTCCAATGCGTTCATTAGCCCCCGCGGCAGAGGCGGGAACGATGTCAATAGCGGGAATGACAGCCGCCGCTGCAACAGCGGACGTTTTCAAAAAATCTCGTCTGGTTGTCATGAATAATCTCTCCTGAGGTATGAGTAAAACAAATAAATCTCTTTCAATTGGGCGGGATTAGCTATTCAGTCAATGCGCCCCCCCTTATATGTTCATAATTGTACTCTGTTCGAAAATGAATTACAAGGGGGAAAACGTTTAAATTTCAACAATGATGAAAATTGAAACTTTTGTTTTTAGATTCCGCCGTCTATTTCATGTACTTATCAGCAAAGTTCATATACTTATCCCAGTCCCAAGGCAAAAGACCGTGTTTGCCTGTTCGGACATGGTAATGGATGATTCCGCCGACGGGCGTATCGATAGCTGGCATTTTAGGAGGGTTGACGTCGTCGCCGAGCGGGTTGTCGTAAAACAGTTTGTAAACCGGTTCAGCGTTGCAGGCGGAAAGGAACTCGCCTTTCGGGTCGCACCAGATGTCTAGCGAGGCAGACGTAACGTAAACCGGGCGCGGCGCTTGTAATGCGATTAGCTCGTGCATGTCAAACGGCAAATCGTTCTCTCTGTCAGCAAATTTAAACAGATTGTCGCAGAACCAGTGCGGGAAATTCTTCTTCATGAAACTCAGCCGCTCTCCAACCGGGCGGCGATACAAAGCCGCTCCGCCGCAACCGGATTCGTTGGAAATAACCAGCGCGAATCGTTCGTCAGACGCCCCCGCCCATAACGCGGTCTTGCCCAGTCGGGAATGACCGATCACGGCAACTTTCGTTCCGTCAATATCCGGGTCGGTCTGAAGATAGTCCAAAGCGCAGGACAGCGCCCACGCCCACATGGAAATCGCTCTCCATTCCGAACCGTCTTTATTTTCTTTTTCCGGGAAGAGTTTTGCGACGCCCTTGAGGTACTCGTTGGGGCTGTCTGGGGCGATTTCGCCCATAAACAGAGTACAAGGAGCGTAACCGCGGTCAATGATCTGGTCAATGGGCCAACGCCAACGTTCCTGATATTTGCCCCGGCTCTTTTCTGTTGATTTGTTGTTGACTCGCCCCTCTTTGGGTTCATTGGGAACCCAGGCGTCTGTCATGGTAACGTCGTCGTCCAGTGTAACAGTATGATTGCCGCGGAAATTCAGACCCAAAAAAGCTGGCGCTTTCTTCCCTTCCGGGCGATTGTTGGGAACGTAAATCAGCATCCGCGCCTTGACGCCGTCCGGCTGACCGTTGAAGTTGATAACGACTTCTTTTCTGGTCGCTTTTCCGCCGCAAGCGTCTTTTTTTACGTTCTCGACGGTAAAGGTCATGGTTTCAAACTTGGGCGGCATGACGCCGTAAACGCCTTCGGAAAACATCTTGTAAACTTCCGGACGGCGAACGGTTTTCCACTGCTCGGCGGTTGTGATTTTCGTGCCGTCGTTTGCCGTCAGCGGGTCAGGCAGAGTGTAATCCGGAATTGCGACCGGGTCGAAATGCGGGTCGCGTTCCCCCTGAGCGAAAACGACGCTCGAAATAATCACTGATGCAATCAATGCAAATGTTTTGTTTAAAATTGACATGAAACGCTCCTTAATATCAAAGGTTAAGTAAATATACTGAAATGACTTGAGTTTTTCCGATGTTAAGCCTCTAGCTGCCGGCTTCTAGCTATTAGCTTGATAAATCTGATTCGTGCGTTATCGCAAGAAATAGGGATAACCAAGCTAGCGGCTAGTAGCCAGGAGCTAATAGCTCATTTTTCGGAAATTTCAAGTAGAACAAGTATATATTCATTTTACCCGATTTCAAAATGAATTGCAAGGAGCGAAAGAGGAGTAATAAAAACAGAGCGCGGCTGTCAGACGTCGCGCTCTGTTGATTTAGTTTAGTTTTGAGTTCGGCGGTTATTATTCGGCTTTTGTTTCATCCGCTTTTTTGAGCGTGTCGCTCAGACGACGACCCAGTTTGCCAGCTGTGCGAGGCGTTGAACTTGGCAGGCGTTTGACGTCAACCGTGGCAGGAATCTCTTCCGTTCCTGCAAACTGAAGCAGCGTCTCTTTGACCTGATCCGTTTCGATCGGAGTTCCGATGCACTCTACCGCGTCGTGAACGCCCATTAAAACCGACTGCTTAACGCCCTGACGAATCCAGTTGAAGAAATTAAAGTTCATATTTTACTCCGATTATTGCGTATGGATTAATGAAGGCGCCCACGCCCTCTTGCAAAAAAACAACGGCATGCGATAATAGCAAAATATTCCTGCGGTGTAAAGAGCAGTTTATGAGTTTTGGCTCTGCCGTTTGGGGGAATGTATAAAATGAACAAAATACGCAAACTATGAAACGCCTTGTTATCCTTACGGAATTGTTTTGCCTGACGTTTTTGGCGATGACTGCGCCAGTTCGGTGTGAAGAAAAGCAAACCTACGCTCCATACGTCCCGACGTCTGAGTACGTTTCCCGCGACATTTGCGGCTGGACGGTTTACGCCGCCGCCGACCTGAGAGCCAATCCGGAACTGGATAAGAAGTCGATGGATATGATCGCTCTTCAGCTGACCCAGATTAAGGTTCTTCTTCCGGAAAAAACGGTTAAAGAGCTTCAAAAGACGCCCATCTGGATTCAGAAAAAAGACCCGACGTATAAAATCCCGTGCTATCACGTCAGCCGGGAGTGGCTTGAGACTCATGGCGTCAATCCGGATAAAACCTTTGGAATTGACATTCCCAACGCCCGATATTTTTTGAGCGAATACGACCGTCAGCCCATGATGTTGTTGCACGAGTTGGCGCACGCGTACCATTTAAGAACCGTCGAAAATGGGTATAACAACGAGGTAATTATTCACGCCTACAAAAACGCGATGGAAAACAAACTCTACGACCGCGTTTTGAACTATTTTCAGTTGGAAGAAAAAGCCTATGCAACAACCAATCCGATGGAATACTTCTCCGAATTGACGGAATGTTACTTTGGAGAAAATGACTTCTACCCGTTTGTCAAAACGGAATTCCGCCGGCATGACCCGGTCGGATTCGACATGATAGAAAAAATCTGGGGCGTTGGCAAATACGAGCAGCGTTAGAGCAACTCGTCAAGAGGGATAGCCGCTTCTCGGAACTTGGCGTTCGGCATAGTAACCGTTCTCCAGCGAGGCGACAGCGGCTTACATTCCCGGTAATAGATTGACAAGGGGATTCCCAGAAATGCGTACTGACGGTTTTGGAATTCAAACAGCCGCGAACGGTCGATGGGGCTTCGTTCGCCAATAACGTCGTACGCAAAAACAATCAACCCCTGAAATCCGTCTCCAAAAATCGTTTCCCAACGGGAGAGGGAAACTAAATCGTCTTCACAAACCCAGTTGCGCCAGTATTGAGGGTGAGCCGTCCCGGACGGGAACCGCCTCCCTTTGATGTCGATTAACCACGACGACGTTTCCAGCTTTTTCGTTTGCTGGAGACGCAATGGAGTTTCGCACGCAGCTCGGTTCATCACCAAAAAATCTATATTTTTTAGCGATCCGTATTCCTCCTCGCCGGCAAACGAACGCTTTGTCTCTTGCGTTGGAAGATACGGTATTGCCAAACTCTGGAGGAATTGAACAAACGCCGATTCGTAGTGGTTACAGGATTTCATATTTTGACGGTTTGAATTGCCGTAATAGTTCAGAACGCACGATTCAAGGTTTCATAAAAAATGCTTTGAAAATCTTGTTATCTGTAGTATATCTATACAGCCGGGAAGTGTCAAGCCCTCGCCGCGGTTATTTTGAATTTTTACCATTCTCTCATCAATCGCCTAATTTAGTTGTTTTTTCAAACTGCAATCTTGCCAGATTAAAGAACCTAAAGAAATTCGACCAAAAAATGCAAAAATTATACCGATTGTCGTTAAAACCGTTATTATCGTTAAAGTTTAACATTTCCACGGACGATGGAACACAATGAAGAAGTATTATAGCAGGAAATAGTAAAAGAAAACCGACAAGGTCGGTTCCTGATTGGACGTGGGTAACGCCGAAATCGGCTTTTTCGGAGGCATAACCTCGTCCTACTGCCCGTGCGGCTTCGCACCGTCTTCACAAGATTTCAGAGGGCGTTTGTATTTTCTGCGTTGAGGGAAAATAAGATTTTATCTGGTTTCCCTTATTTAAGTACATTGCGCCAACTATGATTTGAAAGTTTAGCATAATGGAAGCAAATAATAAACTGCCGATTTTAACGTATGGGCTAACGCTGGCGTCAATTGTTGTTTCGCTAACGTTACTTATTGGCTGTACGCCTCAAAAATATATTGTCAAAGCAGACCGAGCCGCGTTAGAACTGATTGACGACACCAGTCAGGATCCACGTTGGCTCATTGCTGACTATCGGTTTTTGCCAGATCCAGATTCGCGTCTGTATATGGACTATTACCAGGAGACGCCATGCCAGCCTCAGGACGATCCCGCTTCGCACGAATATATGAAGTGCGTCAATGGGTATCGAGGTTGGAAAGGTTGGGACAAGTACGGGTATGAAAGAACAACGGATTCCCGGCATTGGCTCAATTATATGGAATCGGAAAACGGGACGGTAATAATCGACCGGAACAAAGCTGTTGAACTGGCGTTAAAACATTCGCGCGACTACCAGACGGCAAGAGAAAACCTGTATCTGTGCGCTCTAAGCGTAACGGAGCAACGATTTAATTTGGATATTCAGCCGTATTATTCTGTTTCGTCCAGTACGGAAACCGATTTTGACAGAATCCATTCAGAACGCGTTAGCCAGTCCGCGGGATTGAGAAAAGCGACCGCAACCGGCGGAACGATTTTGGCGGAATTGGCAAACTCGATTGTCTGGACTTTCGGCGGCGACGGGGCAAGCCATGTCGGAACGACCATCTTTTCGTATTCGATTATTCAGCCGTTATTGCAATACGCCGGCAGAGCGTACGCGTTGGAAAATTTAACTCAAGCAGAGAGAAACCTCTTGGCAAACGTTCGACGAATGGAACAGTTCCGTCAAGGGTTTTATATGTCGATAATTACCGGAGCCGGCTCTCTGTCAACCCCGTCCTCCGGGGCGGTGGGCATTGGAAGTTCCAGAATATCATACGGGAACGTCGGCGGATTTTATGGTTTGCTTAGAAGTCAAATGGAGCTGGCAAACCAGCAATCCAACGTTGATTCGCTTAAAGATTCTCTGGATCGAATGCAAGCCAACTGTGACGCTAACCGAATTACGAGTTATCAGGTTGACCAAACTCGCCAATCGCTGTACCGTTCGCAGCTTAATTTGTTGTCTCAGCAAACCTCGTATATGAACGCTGTTGATCAATTTAAAATCACGCTCGGTCTTCCGCCGGAATTGCACGTAGAAATTCGCGACCCGCTTTTGGATTCTTTTGAATTGATTGCCGCTGATTTGAAAGCGCTTCAAAAACGAACCGAGCAGACGGTTGTTGACATCCGTTCCGGCGCTCTAAAAGGCGCAGACCTTCGAGATCGCATCAATATGCTGGTTTCCGAAACGGTTGATCAGAGTCGCATAGTCCGCAATGACGTCCAGGCGTTGTTGGACATCTCCCCCAAACGCCGTTCTACGCTCGATCAGTGGGCGTCTCAAAAAGAACGCTGGGGCGAACACATGGATTTAACCATTTTCGATTCGACGCTGTTTGACAAACGGGTTGATAATATTGTCCGGGATGCGAAAGTTGCCTTTGAACAGGTAGAACGATATTCCCGCCAGCTTCGCGAAGCAGCGCAGAGCGTTTCAGACGTAAATTTGGTTCCTGACGACATCGACGATATGGTTTATGCCTATAACGCTGTTATTCTGGAATTGATTTTGGTTCAAGGACGCGCCCGATTGGATTCTATTACGCTCGAGCCGATTTACATGGATTCGGAATGCGCGATTTCGATTGCGATGTCAAGACGGTTGGACTGGATGAACGCTCGGGCGGCTTTGGTTGACCGATGGAGACAGATTGAAATAGCTAAAAACGCCTTAAAAGCAGGGCTTTCTATAACCTTCGACGGCAGCGTCAGAACGACGGATTTGTCAGATTTTCACGGATCAACAACTGGCGATATGCGATTAGGCGTCTCCTTCGACGCGCCGCTGACTCGACTGCGAGAACGAAACGCCTATCGTCGAGCCTTGATCAGCTACTATCAGGCGCACCGGGATTTTGTCGCCTTTGAAGACAACGCTCGAGAAAATATTCGCGAAATTCTTCGTCGAATTGATTTGTGCCAGATGTCTTTCGAACTTCAGAGGGCTTCCGTTCTCGTTTCTATGTCACAATACGACCAGCGTCGATTGCAGCTGGAGCGACCTCCAAAGCCAAACGAAACGTCCAGCTTCGGGGATTCGTTTGCTCGAGATTTGATTGAGGCCCTTGATTCGCTCCTGGTCAGCCAAAACCAGATTATGAACGAATGGCTTCAATACGAGTCGATGCGAATGGCTCTGGACTATGCCTTGGGTACGATGCAAATTGACGAAAACGGGCAATGGATAGATCCGGGGTCAATGGCAAACGTTTGCCCAGCTCGCGGTTCTGTTACGTCTGAAAGTCAGGAAGCGGGGACAGGGGGGCGAAACAGCGTTATTAATCCGGTTATACCCAATGCCACAAATCCGTTTGCTGTCCCGCAAACGACAACTATAAATTTGTCTCCGTTCTCGCCAGAGAATACGGCATTGCCGCCAGTTGAAAACGCCGCGCCGGCTCCTATTGAGTACGCGCCGCGCCTGGAGAGCGTTCCAAGCCCTGAATCTGTGAATGGTGACAGAAATTCGGAGGTTCAGGAAATCGTTGACAGCGCAATTCTCAATCCGGAAAACGTCCCGCCGGTCAAACCGATTGCAAGTCCTAACCTTTTGCCAGATAAATCTCCCGTCCTGGATCAAATGGAAGTCCCGGCGGCTCCCTTCCCGATAGAATAATCTATAGGGGGAATAGAAATTTATCATATTCACCGTTTCCTAAGGGTGCGCTCAATTTTAGGTTGCGAAAATAGGTAAAATGACAAGTCCGGAGCATTAGCAATCGGATATGGTTGTCATTAGCCCCGAAAGGGGC
>JAZQDP010000435.1:0-9797 GCA_045546875.1 Thermoguttaceae bacterium
CGTCGTGCCGCGGTTGCGGCAGTTGCGGAACCCCGGCTCCGGTTTGTGGTCCAGCCGCCCCGATTTGTGGTCCTTGCGGCGCCCCAGCTCCAGCTGGTCCAGCTTGCGGTTCATGCGGCGCTTGCGATTTATGCGCTCCAGTCGCCTCAACTTGCGATCCTTGCCGTCCGTTCGGCGGATTCTTCGCCAGACTGTTCGCGCCCTGCGGTTCCTCCTGCGCTGATCCTTGCGCTCCGGCTCCGGCTTGCGGACCTTGCGGAACCCCGGCTCCGGTTGTTACCCCGGCTTGCGGACCTTGCGGAACTCCGGCTCCAGTTGTTGCTCCTTGCAAATGAGTTCTGTCCAAGAGACTAAACAATAACTGAAAACAAAATAAATAAGGGAATCGGCAACGTCGATTCCCTTATTGCGTTTATGCTTAACTTTGAATCCCGTCAAAGAATATACGCGGCTGCGTCATTCTTCGCTATCGGATTGGTTGTTGTTGTCTGACGGTTGGTCAGTTTCAGACGGTTCGTCGGTTTCCGGCGCGTCCTGAGATTGTTCTTTGTACGCCGGGGCGCCGATTATCGCTTCAATTTCGGATTCCGTCAATTCTTCTTTGAGCAGTAGCGCTTCTGCAAGCGCGTCCAGCTTGTTGCGTTGAGTCGTGAGCGTTTCTTCCGCTCTGGCATCGGCTTCGTGCAGAATCAAAAAGACTTCTTCGTCGATGATTTGAGCGGTATGTTCGCTAAAGTCTCTCGACCCGGAAGAAATCTCTTTTCCTAAAAACGGATGTTCTTCCGAAACCTTAAAGGCGGCAGGACCGATGCGTTTGCTCATACCCCAGTTTACGACCATCTTTCTAGCCAGAGATGTGGACTGTTTGATGTCGTTTTCGGCGCCGGCGGTAACTTCTCCGAAGACCACTTTTTCAGCCGCTCGACCGCCCATGATAAACGCCAGACGATCTCGCAGTTGAGATTCTGAAATGCTTAATCGGTCTTCGTCTGGAACAAGCTGGGTAACGCCCAGGGCAAATCCGCGCGGAACGATTGTAACCTTGTTGACGCGTTCGCTGCCGGGAGTCAGCCACGCCAACAGTGCGTGCCCGGCTTCGTGATAGGCGGTCATGCGTCGTTCTTTTTCTGTCAGAACTTCCTCGCGCTTGGCGCCCATGATTACCTTGTCTTTGGCGTATTCAAAATCTGCCATATCCACGGCGTCTTTATTTTGACGCGTTGCCCACAGAGCCGCTTCGTTGACGATGTTGCGAATGTCAGCGCCGGTTAAACCGATGGTTGCCGCCGCCAATCTCTGGAAATCAACGTCTGGCGCCAAGGGGACGTTTTTCGTATGGACTTTGAACATTTCCAGACGACCTTTGGCTGTAGGACGGTCAACGGTAATATGCCTGTCAAATCGACCAGGACGGAGCAAAGCCGGGTCGAGTACGTCCGGGCGGTTGGTTGCCGCCATGACGATTACCGATTCCGTCGGGGCGAAGCCGTCCATTTCCGAAAGGATCTGGTTGAGCGTTTGCTCTCGTTCGTCATGCCCGCCGCCAACGCCGGTGCCGCGCAATCGACCGACTGCGTCAATTTCGTCTATGAAAATAATCGCTGGAGCCTGTTCTTTGGCTGAACCAAACAGATCGCGAACGCGGCTGGCGCCAACGCCGACGAACATCTGGATAAATTCAGAACCGTTAATTGAGAAGAACGGCACGTCCGCTTCGCCCGCAACGGCGCGAGCCAAAAGCGTTTTACCGGTTCCGGGAGGTCCGTTGAGAAGAACCCCCTTTGGAATTCGAGCGCCCAATTTGGCAAACTTCTCTGGATTTTTCAGGTATTCTACGATTTCCTGAAGTTCGCTTTTAACGCCGTCCAGACCGGCAACGTCTTTGAACGTTGTGCGACCGGTCGAGGAGGAAAATTTCTTGGCGGGAGATCGGCTGAAGCTGGACAAGAACCCGCCGCCCATCTGATCGCGGGAACGCTTCATCATAACCAGGATAAAAATGAAAATGCCAACGGTTATGACAATATAAAGCATTGCCAGGTAATCTGAATAATCTGTCGGCTCTGACGCGGAATAGTTTTCGCCCAGTTTTTCGGTTAAAAGCTGGTTGACGGAATTGTCTTGCAACGACAGAACCGGCGCGATACAGATAAACTTTTTGTTCAGCTTTTCAGGCGGAGTTCTTAAAAAGAAGCCCCGTTTTAACGACTTCCTGGAATCATCCTTCTTCTGGGAATCGTCTGAAACGACGGTAGTTTCAGTCTTCTTATCGGAAGATTTTTCAGCCGATTTTTCAGCTGGTTTGGTTTCGGTTTTAGCTTCGGCAGCCGGTTGTTCCTCGGGCTTCTCCGCCGGGGCGGAAATCGTCAAAGGAGCTTCGGGAGCCGGGGCGGTTTCAGGTTCGGTCTTTTCGCCTTCGGCTGGTTTTTCGCTATCAGCCGATTCTACCTCCGATTCAGCAGGGGCAGGGGTTGGGGCAGGCGCTGGAGCTTGAACTGCAGGCGCTGTTTTCTCTTCCTCCGCTTTGGGAGCTGGTTTAACCGCATCTGCCGGCAGCGGAATGCCCTTGTTTTTACAGTATTCGAGATACTCCGGATTATAGGGTTCCTTTTTGAATTCCCCGGTAATCTTCGTGCCGACCATTTCCACCTTGGCGATGTTGTCGTTTTGCAACTGCTCGATAAACAAGCCGTAGGGGATTTCGCCTTCCTGTTTGTTTGACCAGGAAGACGGCATGAGGAAAATCAGCAGAGCCAGGATGAGCAAGACGACAAAAAAGGGAATATTTTGTCGTGGAGGCGAATCGATGCCATCTGATTGTTTGGACGGCTGATCGTCGTTTTCGGGAGTCGAATTCTGGGAATCGTTGTTTTTATCGGGTTTCTCGGAATCGTCTGGTTGATTATTTGATTTGTTTTCCATTATTTCAGTATAATTTGATATAAAGTACCTGAGTAAACGATTAAAACTATATCAATGCTATTTTACTCAATATACCTTAAAATAACGTAACGAACAGACCCCAAATGACAGATTTTTTATAAAATTTTAGGAAAAGTGCAAAGAAAAGCTAAAGTTCTATTCCAAAGAGGTTATTATTAACTAAATTAAACAGACAAAAAGGTGATAGAAAGTAGGGAGTAGGGAGTAGGGAGTAGGGAGTAGGGATCGCGGACAATGTCCGCGCCCCGGAATCATGTCCGCGCCTCGAAGACTTCTCCGCGCTCCCGGGAATCGTTTTCGCTTAACGGAAATATTTATGAGGCGCTTGCGTAATTCCTCATTTCGCATTCCGAATACCGAATTGAATGACGGTTAATATCCGTGGCTCGTCTAAACGTTACTCTTGTCTCTTGCCTACAATAACGATTGATAGAACTCTTTAACGTCTGGCATGGATCCGATTTGCGAGGCGACGTAAGCGGCGGCGCGGTTTGCCAGGTCAAGCGTTTTTGCGGGCGGCATTTCATTGAGGAAGCCATAAATTAACGCGGCGTCAAATGCGTCGCCCGCTCCTACGGCGTCGGCGCCCGGTACGGGTGTAATGGGAATGCCGGGCAAGACGATGGAATCCTCTGCGGTATACAACGCGCAGCCATCTTTTCCAAAGGTGAAGCAGACGGCAGGAACGTCAAAATTCTCGCGAATTGATCGGGCAAAACCTTCGCCGGGGTCGGAATAACCGAGTCCCATTTCCTGTGCAAAAGTTGCGGCTTCGTCAGCGCTGATTTTTACGATCCATGAATTAAACAGCGATTGTTCAATCCATTTTCGATAAAAAAACGGCGCGCGAAGGTTGACGTCAAAAAGAATCAGGCAATCTTCAGGAACAGCGGTTAAAACGCAGTTAAGCGTGTCGCGCGAGGCGTCTGAACGCTGCGCCAGGGAGCCAAAGCAAACGGCTTGAGCGCTGTATGCCGTTTCTTCCCATTGAGGCGTGTATTCCAAATTGTCCCAGGCAACGTTTTCGTGAATCGTAAACGACGGCTTGTCTGGTTTCGAGACGTCAACGGTAACGGTAGACGTTGGCAGCGTTTCGTCTGTTTGTATGTAGGACGTATCGACGCCTTTGCGCGCCAGGTTTTCAACGAGTTCTTTCCCTAACGGGTCGTTTCCTACTTTTGAGAAAACGCAAGAGGGCAACCCCCACTGAGAAGCGTGGTAGGCAACGTTCGCTAACGCGCCGGCAGGACGGCGGGCGTCCCCAATACAGTCCCAAAGCAGTTCGCCCAGTCCGATTATTTTTCGATTATCCATGGCGGTTATTTTTTTAACACGAAATAGTGGTAAGTGGTAAGCGCTTAGTACTTAGTGAGGCGCTTCGCGCCTTTATTCCTATGCACTATGCACTAATAAAACGTTTCAACGCCCATTTCCCCGCGATATTTCGGGACAATGTCTTGGGCGATTTCCGACCAAAGCGGGCGCCCGGTTCCTCTCATCGGGAATCCGAGTTCTTTTCTGGTAAGATAATTGACCAGCGGTTCGCCAGCTTTCCAACGGCGAAGGTTTTCGCAGAACATATATGTCATATTTTCAATTCGCCATCGGCTTTGCCCCGCAACGTGAGGGGTAATCAGCACGTTGGGTCTTTCCCATAGCGGGCTTTCCGGCGGAAGCGGTTCCGGGTCGGTAACGTCCATGACGGCGCCGATAAGCTGTTGACTGTGCAGAGCGGCAACCATGGCGTCGTGATCAACCAGGGCGCCGCGAGCCATATTGGCAAACAACGCGCCCTTTTTGAATTTAGCGAACCGTTCGGCGGTGAACGTCTTTCGCGTAAATTGATTTAACGGCAAACACGTAACAACGACGTCGGCTTTTGGCAATACGGAATCCAGTTCCTCGGCGGGGTACAGTTCGTCAACCGTTGGCGGGAGAACTTTATCCGGGAACAGGTCAACCGCCATGATTTTACCGCGGAACGGACGCAGCAGTTCCGACAGCCTTCGTCCAACGCCGCCTAAACCGACAATTAAGACAGTGCGATACGTTAAATCCCAAGTGGGACGTCGAGTGAAATCGCGCGTCGATTCTGCCAGAACAAAGGTTTTTAGACGGCGAGTCCAGCCGGTAAGAAGAGCGATGGTATGCTCTGCAACCTGATCGGAAAGAACGCCGGAGGCGCTTGTAACGTGAATGGGAGAGTTAATCGTTGCCGGGACAAGACAATGATCCATGCCGGCGGCAGAGGATTGAATCCACTGCAAACGACCTTTCTCGACAACGGCTTGCCAGTCGATTCCTTCGGCTCCGGTCAGCTTGCCGTGCCCGCAAAAAATATCAGCGTCAAAAATAGCCTCTTTAATCTCTTTTTGTCCGACGGAAATGATGTTGTATTCTGAACCGGCAGTTTGAGCGATTTGTTCAATTTGAGCCTCGTTTACCGGATAACAAAGTACGATATTCTGCATAATTCAAGGGAAAAGGGAACGGGTATAAATAATATTAAGGCAGTAGGCAGTAGGCAGTAGGCAGTAGGCAGTAGGCAGTAGGCAGTAGGCAGTAGGCAGTAGGCAGTAGGCAGTAGTAGGAGCCAATTTGCCGAAAGCGCGCCATTATTACAAATTAATGACGTTTTTGCTGCGCGATGGCGATTCGTTTTTCAATCAAAGTGCGAACCTGTTTGTCTGAAACGGAGGGCAATACTTTTGCGTACCATTCGCAGGCGTGAGCGCGGTACAGGTTTTGCAGGGTTGCAGAGTTGACAGAAACATTCCACCACTTGTTGGCGACGTCTAAACAGCTGCGGACGTCTGTGGCGTCTGCGACAAGTTCTTTATTGGCGGCGTCGCGAATGCGTTCGTCCTGACTTAACGTTAAATACTGAATCGCGGTTGTCCAGTTATTTTCAATTTCAATTTCCCATTGAGCTACAATGTCGGCAAAAGGCGACGGTCGAGAGCCGCTGGCGTCGATTTTTGTCAACGCTTCACGAACGGTTGCCCAGCGTTTGGACGTTTGCGTGATGTATTCCTTTTGTCGTAACGCGTCTGCGCGGAATTGTTTTCCCGCTGCCGATCTGAAACACGCATTATAAACAAGCTGGGCGACTTCCTCGGCTTTGTCAAACGCTTTTTCTTTCATGAGCGATTGTTCGTACAGTTTGGACGACGCCAAAAGTTGAAGAAACTGCCCTTCAGTTTGAGCGTTTTTGGTTAATTGTAAAATTGCGTCGTATCGGTCAACGTCTTCCAGAACGATTGCCGAGTTGGAATTATTTCCCGATTTCACAGCGGCGTTGGTTGCAGTTGGGAGTTCGTCCGGCATTTCGATTGTCGGGATTTCCAGAGCGTTGTCTGTCGCGGCGCGCTTGTTATGCGTTGTATTTTCAACGCCGGGAAGAACCGGGATTTCAAAGTCGTCAGCCTCTGGCGAAACCGGAGCTATTGGCGTTCCGGTAAAGACGGGCTGCGGCGGTTCTGGAACGGGATTATCCACAATCAGGGGCGCGGAATCCGGTTTGACGGGTTCGTTTACCGTTGTTTCATTTCTGCCAGGCTGTGGAACGCTGGGGATTTCCGACTCGGAAGCGCCGATTTCCGGATTGAGGTTGGACGCTTCCTCCGCTAACGACGGCGGCGTTACAGGTTCGTTGTTTTTATTGGTTGCTGGAATGTCAGCGACCGATTCAGGCATTGACGGAATTTCCGGGAGCATATTGGAATCGGCTGTTTCGTTATCTTCGATGGACGGCAGTTCCGGCAGGCTGGATTGTTCGTCCGTATCGAGATTGGGGAACTCGGGAACGGAATCCTCTGGTGAATTGGCCTCGTCTGCATTATTGACGTTATTATTATCCACCAAAGGGGGAGTTAAAGCGAGTTCCGACGGATTTTCGGGGCTTTCAAAGTCGGGAGCGGGTTCAGTATCGGGCGTTTGCGGCTCCTCGGCTGGATCGCCAACCGGGGGATTGAAAAGGTCGTTTTCCGCTGTGGGCAAGCTGTCGTCAGCAGACGAGCTGTTGTCAATCGGAGAAATTGGCGCCAGCCCTGAATCGGCGTTGTCTGAACCGGCAGGTGCGTTAAGATTGTCAATCGAGGCGTCCTGATCAACGTCAATCGGAATATTGAGATTGACGTCAAGGGTTGCAATGTCCTGCTGACGTTCTTTGATCTCGTCGGATATGCTATTTTCCGGATTTTGCTCGTTTTCTGCCAGCGTGGCAACCGAATCCCCGTAATCTTCTACCGGAGGCGGAACGACCATCGGGTAGATGTAAAACGTTGTAACGATAACGATTATAATGCTTAACACAAATGAGGAAAACACCGCCAACGAACCGCCTCGACCCAAGTGAGCGACCCCGGCTCGTCCTGTCCGACGAAGGGTTAAATCGTATTCTTCTCGGGCTTCCGGGTTCGTCAGCCGGTCGTTCGCGTTGTCGATTTTTTTCGACAGAGCCGATACGATTTCATAAAGCGTTGCAATTTGCTGCCCGCGTTTTTCGTGGGCGTCGGCAATTTTATCCGGATCATTTTCGAAATCGTCAATGCCTAAAAGCTGGTAATCCGTCGGTTCTTCTTCGTTGACCAACGGAATGCCTAACATGTCTCGATATGGATTGAATGATTCTTTACGCACAAAAATATCCTTTCGTATGGATGTAAGCAGGCAGTAGGGAGTGGGAATCAGGAATTAACACCGGGCGAACGCTTGCGTAATTCCGAATTCCGCGTTCCGAATTCCTAATTTATTGCACAGCCGGCAACAACAATCTCATACCCGGTTTGACGCGTTCCACGTTTCCGGATAATTGATCCTGATTCAGGGCATAAACTTGCGAACAGTACAAAACGCTGCCCAATTCGCGTCTCGCAATTTCCATCACGCTTTCCTCCTGGTCAACAACGTAAACGCGGGCGTTGCTGGGAACCGTATTTTGAGGAGCCGGCGAGGCTGCAACCGTCATCGGGGCGCCGGGGCACAGGGTCGGATATTGCTGCGCTAACGTTTCAACCGAAGGCGTTTGAATTTCGATTCCAACGGTTATTGCCTGCGGGTTGACTCGCGAACTGTTATACTGAGCTAACGCGCGAGCGTATTCTCCGCTGCCGTAAAAACGTTGAGCAATCGACCAGAAGCTGTCGTTGGGCTGAACGGTGTAAACCTCCGGACGGGCTGGAAGTCGGCTTGAACTGTAAACGTTTGGATTGACCGTTTGAGCTGACGAGTATCCCGGATTTACCTGAATGACGTTTGGCTGACTTTGCGCTATCGGCGCCGGCGAAGCCGGGGCGGCGCTGTTGGGCGTTATCAACGGTCCAGGCGTACCCAACGATACCGTTGATGGCGGCGGGCTTAACGGTTCAGTTTGATTTTGCGACGCGTTCTGATTTTGTAACGCGTTGTTAGCCGCTAACTGAGAACTGTCAGGCGCGCTGAGTTCTGGAGTCGGTACAGGTTCCAGAGGAAGAACCGGCTCTGCAGGCTGCGAAGCGACGTTTGTTTCAATTGGCGTCGGCTCGAGCGTCGGCGAAGTGAGTTCCGGCTGAGAAATCTCTGGCTCGGACATCTCCGGCATGGTTGGAGTTGGAGCGTCTGACGTTGCCACAGCGTTATTGTCTGCAACCTCTGGCATTACAGGATCAGGAACAGTCGCATCTGGAATAACTGGATCTGGAACGATGGGCGTATCAACGGCAAGTTCTGCCGGCGGGCTTACTTCTGGCGTTTCCGGGATTGGGACGTTTGCGTTAGCTGACAAATCTGTTGAGGATTCATCGGGAACGTCTGCCGCAGCAACCTTAAACGGATCTGCCAGAGTTCCAGAGTTGCTGTTTGGGTTGTTGTTCAATGCCGCTCGCGTTGGAGCGTTGAGCGCTGGATCTTCGGCAGCGATTAGTTCCGGTTCGGGTGTGGTTGTCTCAGGAAGTTCAGGCGACGTCAAATCTGGCGCTTCCAGTTGAGGCGCTTGTACGTCCGGAGCCGTTGTGTCCGGCGCAGCCGCTAAATCTGTTTCCGGAGTCTCTGGAATTGTCGCGTCTGGAACTGGAAGATCCGCGTCGGCGCTTTCAGGAAGCGAAATGTCCGGCATCGGAATATCAGCGGCAACGCTTTCCGGCGTTGCGTTGGCTGCATCTAAAGCGTCGTTAGCTGGAGTCCCTTCAGAGGCAAACTCTGGAATCGGTTGATCCTCGGTTGGAATATCCTCAGTCGTTGGAACTTCCGGCGTCGGAAAATCAGGCGTTAAATTCTCAGGAGCCGTTTGACCGTTGGCGTCGTAAGAATCTGGGTAATCCTGTCCCGCATACCCGGAATCAGGATAGTTCTGCGCTGGAGCGTTTTGCTCTGGATAGCCGGAATTCGGATACCGCTGCTGCGGATAGTTCTGATCTTGATAGCCGGAATTTGGATAACGCTGCTGCGGATAGTTCTGGTCTTGATAGCCAGAATTTGGGTAACGCTGCTGCGGATAGTTCTGATCTTGATAGCCGGAATTCGGGTAACGCTGCTGCGGATAATTCTGGTCTGGATAACCGGAATTTGGGTAACGCTGCTGAGGCGATCTCGTTGACGGGTAATCTTGCTGTGAACCGTTCGGCTGTTGCGACCGCGGCGATGAAAAATTCGAGCGGCTGTCAAACTGTGAACGGTTGTCAAACTGCGAGCGACCATTGTCCAGCGGAACGTCTTGTATTGGAATATCCGCTGACCCAGAACGCAGCGCTCGATTGGGCTGAGCTTGACTGTCGTTGAGTTGCGGCGTCGTCAAAGTCGGTTGATTGTCTTGAAGCGGAACGTCTTGTATCGGGATTTCCTTTTTATCCGGCTGCGCGGATTGCGTATCTGGCGTG
>JAZQDP010000436.1:0-3425 GCA_045546875.1 Thermoguttaceae bacterium
CTGTTAATGTCCATAGGAGCGTTTTGCGTATTATCGCAAGACGCTCTTTCTTTTTGTATAAACCCTTGATTTTCCGGGACTTGCGACATTCTATCCGTTTTGCCTTGCAATCCCGAATTATCCAGAATCCCGACCTGCGCCGCCACAATTGGAGCCACATTTGGAGCCACATTTTCGGAATCCTGCCCGATAATACCGGAATTCAACGCAATAGAATATCCGGTTTGAAAATCTTCCTCCCCGTATTGGACATAATGCCGAACGGCAACTTGAGGGCTATTCCCCAGCCATCGGCAATAAACAGTAGGCTTGACGCCTGCCCGTTCGTATTCCGTTTCACAGCTAGAGCGCAAATTATGAAATATTTTCGGATAGACTTCCACGCCGGCACGCTTGACAATACGGACAAAATCCGTTCGTAAATTGGACGATTTCGACACTTCAGGAAACAGGAATTCCTCTCCCTCTTTTGCTTCATTGTAAAGAGCGATAAGTTCCCGTTCAACGTTCGACCATAGAGGGGAACGCCTTAATGCCATTTCGTCCCCGTGATGTTTGCGTTTTTGGTCATGGATATAGATAAACCCACGCCCGGCTTCCCCGTCTTTTGAGGGGTCAGAAAAATGAACGTCCGACCATTTCAGAGTGTACAATTCAGACGGAATCCGAATCCCGATAAATCGGCTCAAAACGAATAACGCTCTCCATCGCTGATTAGGACAGGCTTCCAGAATCTTTTCCGATTCCTCTCTACTGATGAAATATTGACGCGCCGGATTTACCGGAACCGGAGCCGGAATATTTTCAAACGGACTTTTTTCCAACCAGCCACGGGAAACAGCGAATAGAAACCACTGCTTGACGAATCCCAGCCGCCGCCCGGCTGTAGAGGGGCTTAACGTACCCTTGACGCCGGAGCGTCCGTAAACAACGCTTGACGCCTTATCAGCCGGCTTCTTGCGTTTGCTTTTTGGTCTGTCTGCTTTTTCCTGTTTTGGCAACCACGCCTTGAACGCAATCGCTTCATCGATTGTAATTGTATCGATATACCGGGAATCGCCTTTGAGATAATCGGTCAAACATCTATAGGCTTGTCCCCACGCCGTCAACGTTGAATCTGGCGAATCCGGTCTGGAATCCAGAAACTTCTTGTACAGTTCCGCAACGGTCAGCCGTTTGGATTCCTCGACCAATCCGGCACGTTCCAAACGCTGGCGCAAATCGTCTGGAATCTCCTTCAACCAGTTTGACAAAAGACGGTCAGGCTGTCCCGTCTGCTTTTGCTCTACCAGACGTTCAACCATGTTACAAATCGTTTGAGCTGCTCTCTTGTCAGCTGTCGACAGCTGCATTGTCTTTTTCTTACCGTCAAGATTAAACAGAACGCGATATTTTCCACGCTGATTTAATGAAATACTAGCCATAATATCAAAACTCCTATAAAATGTTCGTTGTTTGTTCGGAAATTATCCCTGCTCTTTGCAATTTGTGAATATCATTATACACGTTTTGCAATTTTGCGCAAGCAGGGGTAAAAGTAAAAAGTAAAATATTTTCGTAACAGTACCGGGGGGCAACGGCTAAACAGGATAGGGAAAAGCCCGCTGCCCGGCTACAACTATATATAATATAAATAAAAATAGGGAAAAGCCCTGCACGCCTTGCACGTTTGCCCGGAGCGTCAATAATTTTCGATGAAAGAATCCGTTGTATCAATCGCAAGCCGAACCCCATAAAGAACAGTTATTTGACGCCCTTCCTGTCGAATCCGCCCTTTACTGGCGCCCATCGTTTGGACGATTTCGGGAATAACAATATTTGAACTTGACACTCTCAAACCGTTTTTACCACAAAACGAATGATAAGCCCGGTAAACGTTTTCCGATGAAACAACCGAATCCGGTTTTGCATGTTCCAAATAATCCTCGCAAAACTGCAAAACGGGATTAGATTTCAGTTCCGCTTCATGCTTCAGAATTTCGGCTTCCTCGCTCTCTGGAAACACCTTGTAACCTTCAGACAATAGTTCACCGTAACCCGTCAAAGCCCAAACAAAAACGCCCGGCAATTCCGACAGCAACTCTTTTTTCAAGTTTGGATTCTGTTCCGGCTTCCCTCTGAATTGAAACGGGAACGGCAACAGCCGGAGCCGCTGGCGAATCGCCCCAGACTTATCAGCGAATCGGGGAACCATGTTTGAGCCGAAAACCGACAAGGCAACCAGCCGCCGGGTTACTACGTCTTTGTTTTTACGTTCAACCGTGTACGGCTCCCCCTCGGTCAGAGACTTCAGAACAGCTTCACGTTGAAACGCTGTCGACGCTGATTCCCAGACGGACGGCATATCGGCAACTAAATTTAGCCGGTTTTCAGTCAAGGGAAAGACCTTGAAACGCTCTCCAAAATCTGAAAGAGCAACAGAGCAGACCGCGCCGGAATTGAGTTTTTCCAGAACAGATAAACAGGTACTTTTTCCTGTTCCGGCTACTCCATACAGTACAAAGAAAACATTATATTTTCGATTGTAGGTCAGGGACAATCCGAAAAGCCGTTGTAAATTGATTCTGTCGACGCTTGACGAACAAACCTCATTGATGAACTGCAACCATCGGGGACACGCCGAACCCGGCTCAAAATCGCACGGAACGCGCCCCAGAACGAACAGTTCCGGGGACAGCGGTTTGACAGCTTCCACCGGAACCGGCTTCCCCTCATACAGAGCAGACGCCACTTTCTCGACGTCCAATAAAGCATTATTGCAAGCAATCCAACCCACCGCCGATTCTGCGACGATTTCGCCATTATCAAAGCGAATCCACAAAGCAGGGTCAAGACCTTCCTTCTTGACGTTCGGAACGGTCAAAGCTGTTTTAACTAAATTGAAAACATCATTCAATTTTTGATTAGACAAATTTTCCGAACCTTGAACAATGCTCCAACACGTTTTATTAATTTCGGCTTTTACCGTCCAATCCAGAACCGATTCCCAGCCGGTCTTGTCATGGTACAAATACCAGCCGCCGCCGGAAACAAAAACGAACTTTAGACCGTCAAGGGATTCTACAAAACGAATTGCCAATGTTTGAGCCGTTGTTTTAATTATTGCCATAATTATAAACCTCTCTTTCCTATTCAAATGAACGAAAAGCCGCTTCAATTTGTTTTCTGGATTCCGTCCAGGTCAACCCGGTTTGACTTGCGACATCATAAAAAACAGACTCGACCGCTTGACGATTCCAACCGCACCGGAGACAATCAGCCACGGCATTAAAAAGACTAACGGCACGCTGTCCACGTTCCGCGCCGCGCTGAATAAAATTCAACGTATCACGCCGGAGCCGGGGAACAGATGAACCATCTGGAAACCGATTCTGACAAGGAGAAAACGGACGTCCCGCGCCGGGCTGTTCCATATTCCCTTTGTT
>JAZQDP010000437.1:0-3383 GCA_045546875.1 Thermoguttaceae bacterium
GCAAGTAATGGCGGGGCAATTTTATCTTTAACAAATTTGTCCGGCGAGAAGAACACCCTAACGTTCTCTGGCAATACCTCAACAACACATGGCGGGGCAATTTATAGTTTCAACGATTTGTCCGGCTCTGGCAACAAACTGGAATTCTCCGAGAATACCGCAACAAGTAATGGCGGGGCGATTGCTATTTTTAGAACGCTATCTGGCGAAAATAACGAACTAACGTTTACTGGCAATACGGCAGGAAACTACGGCGGAGCAATTTATACAACTCAATCAATTACATTTTCTGGCAATAATACATTAACGTTTACCGGCAATAAAGCAGGAACGAAAGGAAATGACATCTATTTATATGGCGATAATAACAGCCCTGCTAACCTGACGTTCAGCGGCGGTACGTATTCTTTTGACGGCGGTATCTGGCTTGCTGAATTTAATGGTCAATACGGCACAACAACAATTTCCGACGGCGCGAAGGTAACGATTGCCGGTCGTAATGACGATTCGGTAAATGAATATGAGTTTAGAGACGTTGCTCTTAACGCGAATCTGACTGCAACGGTTGACGACATTGAGTATCTGCACGGCAACTTTACCGCTGGCGAAAACGGGTTGATGACGATCAAAAAAGGTTCCGATACGGCAACGATTAAGTCGTCGTCGAACTACGGCGTTATGGATTTGCTTATCAACAAGGCGGAGGAAGTAGAAACTATCTCTATCTCGTCCGGACGCATCGATATTAAAGGCTGTATTGACGCGTCAATTGAACTCCAGAACGACGCGGAACTTCAAAGCGTGGCAAGTTTCTCGCCGGGCAATTCTGCCGGAAGACTTGAAACAACAGGCGATTTTATCGCGACTGCCGGGTCGCTGCTTATCTTTGAACAGGAAGGCGACGTTTACGATCAGCTCATTGCCAATAACGTTACAATCGACCCTGAGACAGGTATTGACCTTAGTCAGTTCACGACCTTTGCGCCTGGCGCGGTGTACGATATTATCATTGCCAACGGAACGCTGTCCGTCGATCAGTCCTGGATAGATATGATTCAGTCTGGTCTTCCCGAATTTGTAGAGGCGTCAATTTATAATGGCAATACCGTTCGACTGAAAATTGACGCGAACGCTGTTCCGGAACCGTCCACGTGGGCGCTGCTGATTCTCGGCGCTGCCGGGCTGATGTACATGCGGAAACGCAGTAGGCAGTAGGCAGTAGGCAGTAGGCAGTAGTTTAATTAGCAATTAGCAATTAGCAATTACGCAAAGCGTAGGCAAGCCGTTTGCGTCGGGGAGTGCGGCGGCTTGCCGCCGCCTTAACCACAGACCCGCTAAAAGCGCGTTTTCGCAGCCAGTCATCATTCTGGATCGCGGACATTGTCCGCCCCGTAGGCGGGGAAGCCGATCCGCGCTGCCGCGCAAGTCGTATTATAATCGTCCCCGTTGGTCGGTTTCGTCTATTCGAAAAACAACATTTGGCTTCGTCATCGTACGTGTACAGGGCGAAGTTTTTTGTTTATTTATTTTGCGGACTTACGTCCGCGATCCAGTAAGATTTTCGGTTTCGTAGCAGTGCATGTGCAGGGCATTGGACAAGGCGGCGCCGGGGGGCGCCACACTCCCCGACCTTCGGCTGCGTCGCAGGTTTTTAGCGGGGCAGAGAAACTTCGCCATTCCGGCGAATGCGTAATTCCGTTCGCTAACGCTCACTTCATTACCGCCTTTCAATCTTTTTTTAAAAACTCCGCGCCTCCGCATCTCCGCGTGAGGTTTTTCCCTCGTTCGCCGTTCCGGCGAATGCGTAATTCCGTACGCTTCGCTCACTCCATTACCGCCTTCCAATCTTTTTAAAACTTTGCGCACTAGAGCGTGAGGCTTTATAATCGTTTGCCCCGCTCACGCCGCCGTTCCCGCCCGCATTGGCGCCATGGCGCTAAAAAAGAAAGCGGCGCCAAGGCGCCGCACTACAAATCGTTCCCAGCTCGTCTAAGCCTTTTATTTTCTCGCAAATTCCCCCCTTATTTAAAAATCTTTTTCATCCGAGGGTCGTTGAGAAGTTCGTCGTCTAAAACGGGGGTTGCGGCAATGAGTTTGTCGGTAATGTCGTCAGACGTAATGCCTTCGCTTTGAGCGGTAAAGTTCATCAGGATGCGGTGTCGTAAAACAGGTTTCGCAACCGCCTGAATGTCTTCGATAGCAACGCAGGACGCCCCTCTCAAAAGAGCTTTGGCTTTTGCCGCTAAAATAAGATACTGAACCGCACGCGGACCAGCGCCCCAGGAAACGTTTTGAGTAACGAATTCCGGTATGCCGTCTTGACCAACGCGCGTTTGACGAACCAGAGCGAGGCAATATCTGACCACAGAATCTGCAATCGGCGTTTGCAGGACAGATTCCTGCAATTTGGAAATTTCCTCTGCGGTAATAACCGGTTTGACTTCTGCTACAGAGCCAGTCGTTGTTCGTTTGGCAATTTCCTGTTCTTCGTCGAACTTGGGATAACCGACTAAAATCTTAAACATGAATCGGTCTTGCTGAGCTTCTGGCAAAGGATACGTGCCTTCCTGCTCGATTGGGTTTTGAGTTGCCAAGACAAAAAACGGGTTGGGGAGCGTATGACGCGTTCTGCCAACGGTTGCCTGACGTTCCTGCATGGCTTCGAGCAAAGCCGCTTGCGTCTTGGGCGGGGTTCGGTTGATTTCGTCTGCCAAAACAATATTGGCAAACAACGGACCTTCGATAAACTGGAACGAACGGCGACCCGTGGTTTTATCTTCCTGCATAACGTCTGTACCGGTAATGTCGGCAGGCATTAAGTCAGGCGTGAACTGGATTCGGCTAAACGATAAATCCATAGCTCGCGAAAGCGTACTAATCAACAGCGTTTTTGCCAACCCGGGGACGCCTTCCAAAATACAGTGCGCCCGACAAAAAATGCTGATTAACAACTCGTCAACAACCTCTTGCTGACCGACAATTACCTGTGACAGCTGCTCATTAATTAGCGTATAAGCGTTTTTTAAATCCATGACGTAACTTATTCCGATTAAATTTATGGAGAAACCCAACTGAAGAGCGTCCAACCCTCCAGTATTATTCTCTATATTAAATTTTATTTAAATTTGACAAAAAATCAAGGGGACGTTCGTCAGAAAAACGAAAAAGTAAAATAAATAATCTGGCTTGTTCGGCAAGGATTAGTTGCAAGTTGCAAGAAAACTACTGCCTATTGTCTTCCCATCGTTCGCCTGAGCGTTTCAGTTCCTTTTCCTCCCGCCCTCCTTCGGAGGACAGAAGGAAAAGGTTGTTTGACGCTCCATCTTTTTTATACACTCCTTTTTCCGTGGGTTAAAACCCACGGCTAGGAACATTCAACCAAG
>JAZQDP010000438.1:0-44313 GCA_045546875.1 Thermoguttaceae bacterium
GGGGTTATTATTTCTCCCGATGGGTATTGCCTGACAAATTATCATGTCGTTCAGCCATGCGGTCCTTATGCAAAAGTCGGGTTGAACGATGGAAAAATCTATGACGCTGTTGTCGTTGGCATCGATCCTGTTGGAGACGTAGCGTTGATTCAACTGCTTGGACGTAATGATTTTCCCTTTTCCCCGTTGGGCGACAGCGATTCTGTTCGTCAGGGCGATTGGGCATTAGTGTTGGGAAACCCGTTTTTATTGGCGGAAGACTTTCAGCCAACCGTTTCTTTCGGCTTGATTTCGGGCGTTCATCGTTATCAGTATCCTGCCGATACTTTGTTGGAGTATGCAGATTGCATTCAGACAGACGCCTCGGTTAACCCCGGGAACTCTGGCGGACCGTTGTTTAACCTTCAGGGCGAGGTTATCGGGATTAACGGTCGCTGTTCGTTTGAAAAGCGCGGACGAGTTAACGTTGGCGTTGGGTATGCTATTTCCATTAATCAGATTAAACGCTTTATTCCTCAATTGCGCGCCGGATTATGGTGTGATCATGCCTCTTTAGGCGCGATCGCGGATTCTGATTCCAATGGAAGACCAACGATTAGAGAGATTCTCGAAAGTTCCGATGCCTACGGTCAAGGTTTGCGAGAAGGAGACATTCTGCTTAAATTCGGAGGAAGACGCATCTATACGGTTAATGAATTCAAAAATGCGCTGGGAACGTATCCAAAATCATGGAGAGTTCCGATAGAATACCGACAGCCTGACAGAAAAGGAAGTCAGATGTCTGAACCAAAAACTATTGTTGCTCGTCTTAGCGGAGTGCATGGCGAAGCGGAACTGTTGGAAAAAGTATCTCCGCAAAAAAAGTTTGACCTCTCCAAGATTCCCAAAAACCTTCCCCCGGAACAGAGAAAAAAGATTGAAGAACAGGTTAAAAAGGAAATGGCAGATCCGATTTTGCCTGACGAGGTAAAAAAAGTCTATCAAAAACGACCTGGATACGTTAATTATTACTACAATAATCTTGCTAAAGAAAATACGCTCAAAGCATGGAAAAAGCCGACCATTTCAGCTTCATGGACGCTTAAGGGGACTTTGGACGACGGCGCCCCGTTTACAATGTCGTTTACATCAGACAGCCTGACGATTACATTGCCAGAATCGGTTGTTACAACATCGTCTGTAAAGGACTGGTCTGTTCCGTCAAAACCAGCTGATGCTGGTTTTCTTGCGCCGGCTCTATATGCTTGGTATAAAATTCTTGCGGCAGACGATGAGTTTATGAAAGGATTGACATATTTGGGACAGTTTCCTCTTACTGCCGATGGAAGAATGTTTAATTGTCTCGTTTCCAGTTACGGCGGCGTTAAAACGGAGTATTATTTTGACGTTCAAACCGGCGCGTTAACTCAGATTGAGTTATTTGAACCGAACGCTATTTTTACTCCGTGGACAGTGCAGTTTAGTGATTTTAAAGATGATATGCCAACTGTTATTCGAATTGCCAACTCCGGCGCGACGTACGGTCTGTTCAAGTTGGGAAATGATGCGTTAGACAGTAGAAAGTAGGCGGCAAGAGCTAAAGGGTTAGTGGTTAGCGCAAAGTTTGCGTCCTTAGCGCTTACCACTCCAGCCAATTGCCTACTTGATCAGCTTATTTCAAACGACTGTTCTGTCAAGTCGTCGAGAACGTCCATGTCTGGTTCCAGACCCCAGCCGGGGGCGTCGGAAAGGCGAATCTGGAATCCGTCTTCCGTCTTTTCGAGTTGATCGGCAGGGAAGAGCAGGGCGTCGAGCCAGTCGTTGGCGTCGAACCACGGAACGGGGAATCGACTCGGCTGACCGCATCTGACAAGGTCGGCGCCTGATTGGTTGTGGGAATCTTCGAATCCGGCTTGTTCGGAGTTATAACCTGGACCTTCTGCCTGTGCGGCTTCGCACCCGAAGCCGAACATGCGATTGTTCGCCTGGCTTGCCAGAGCGTACATCTGTCGTTGTCCCAGAGGCGTTGTCAGCTCGCTCCAAACCCGTGCGCCGACGTTAAACTGCTTGCATTGCGCCAACTGCGATTTCGTTTTAATCCAGCCGCCGACTCGTTGCGGGTTAAATCCATACAGGTCAGCCGCGCGCGCTTCTACAGCAATGCCAAGCATATCCGGATTGGACAGTCCGTCTGTCATGCCAAAGGGAATTTTCAGGCTTTCGCACATTTGGGCGGAAAGGGATAAATTGTATTTCGAAAACGGCTGATCGTAAAGAATTGGCATGAAATCCCGGAATCGATAGAGCATATCTGAATGTTCTTCCGACAACGCTCCGTCAAAAGAAAGGAAAAACATGCTCTCGCCCAGCGCAGACCAGAGCGCGTTGACCATCGAAAAATCCCAGCCGGGGCGAATTTTCAATTCAAAGAAATTAAAACCGTCTGTAACAGCTTTGGCAACTCTGTTATAGAACGCGTCGAAATCGTCTTCCTGATCATACGAGATGTAAACGTCCAGCGGCGGCAGTTGAGACGCTTTTGGAGCGGTAACGTCGAACCCGCCGGGCGTTTCCGGATACAAGTACTGCACAGCCGACTTGCCGGCAATCATGGAGCAGGCGTCCAGCAGCGCGCATTCGAGCAGATACTTCGCCGAATTTGCGCCCTGGAATTTTGACCATTTCTCCGTCATTTCAGACGGCAGCGAGAACTCCTCGCCCAGCCACAGCGGCGCCAGCAGGGTTTGCGCGGTGAAAAAGACGTCTTCCGTCCATTCGTCGCTCAGACGCGGTTCAAGCGGGATGCTGACTTCCCCCCAGCCGCACTGGTCGTCAACCCAGACGCGCGCCAGAATGCTCGACAAAGCCGTCTGTCGATACTGCGGCGGTCCGTACGGACGTTTAAGAGGAATCGTTATCTGATATAGCTCAATGGAATCCAGTTGCATGGTTTAGGGAATAGGGAGTAGGGAATAGGAAGTAGAGGGGAGCTTCAGTTTTCGTGAAGTTCAACCAGTGTTTCGACCGGGATGGGAGCGAGTTTGGCTCGTCCGCCGAGGTCAACCAGTTCAATAACAAAAGCGCATCCGACCGGCGTTCCACCAGCTTTTTCGATGAGCTTGCAAGCCGCTTCCGCCGTGCCGCCGATGGCGATAAGGTCGTCAACAATTGCAACGCGGGAACCGGCGGGAACGTCCGATTCGTGAACGTGGAGTTCGTTGGTTCCGTATTCCAGCTCGTACTGATAGGAAACTGTTTTTCCCGGCAGTTTGCCCGGCTTGCGGAGCAGAACGAACGGCAATCTCATCTTCAGAGCGATTACCGCGCCGAAAACAAATCCGCGCGCTTCTGCCGCTGCAATTACCGTCGGGTTCCAGGGTTTGATCTTTTCAATCAATTGATCGCACGTTTCCTCAAAAATGGCGGGGTCAAGCAGCAGAGAGGTAATGTCTCTGAACAGAATGCCAGGCTTGGGGAAATCCGGAATAATGCGAATGTGTTCTGCAATGTTCATGGCGAATTGTACTTGTTAGAAGGGGGAAGTAATTAGTAATTAGTGGTAAGTGGTAAGTTAGAGAAACGCTTGCGTCCTAACTACTGACCACTTAAAACTAACCACTAATAATTATACCGAAGATTTTGTGGAAAGGAAGGGGGATAGAATAATGCGGAATTTGTAATTCGGAATTCGGAATTACGCAAAGCGACAGACGAGCCGGGAACGCAAGTTCCCGGAAATATCGTATTATCGCTGATTGTTTCTTTGTGTTCTTTGTGGTAAAATTTTCTTCGGCGGACTTACGTCCGCGATCCAGAACGGTGGTTGGCTGACGTCAATGTCTTTTTGCGGGGCATTGGACAAGGCGGCGACAAGCCGCCGCAGTCCCCGACGCAAGCGCTCCTCCGAGATTTGCGCTTGCGTAATTCCGCATTCCGCATTCCGAATTACGAATTGAAGAACTCTTCCAGCGCTATCGCGACCGGGTCTTTCTTAACCGGAGTTGGATCCGCTAAAGCGTCGTCCCAGTCAAAGAGAGAATCGTCGTCGTTCAAAACTACCGCCTGAACGGAATTGAGTTCTGAATTCGCGGTCTGCAGCGGCGCATCTTCTATTACAGTTCTTTCAATCGTAATTGTTGCATTGAGCGCGGCGCTGTTGGAGGCAACAATGGGCGTAATCTGTTCGACAACCGGCGTGGACGCTTTTATAAGTTCAACTGCTATCGGCTCGGTGGGTTGTGAATTAGGAGTTAGGAGTGAGGAGTGAGGAGTTGAGACGCTTTCACTCATTTCCAATTCCTCGCTGCTTGTTACCGATTCCTGAACTGCGAATTCTCCCGCGCTTGCTGGCAGCGCCGCCGGAGCGGTTCCCATGCGTTCCTTCATTTTGGTTAAGAAGTTTGCCGGGAAGGAAATGTTCTTGCCGTTGGCGCGGCCGTAGCCGAAGTTGGTCGCGAAGGTAATAAAGTCCTGAACGTCGATCAGGTTGGTTGAGTCGTAATCTTCGTACCAGGAATCGTTGGCTCTGTTCGGCTGACTTCCAAAGTAAGTGGCGAACGAGATAAAGTCGCTGACGTCAATAGTGTTACTGTCGTCCACGTCGTAAATAACCGGCCAGACTTCCGTCGTGGTTTGTGTAACGTTCTGGTTGACAACGGAACCGCCTTTAGCGCGTCCGAGATTGTATGGCGAGACCGTAATTCCCGTAGTCGCGCATTCGCCGGTTTTGAACGCGTCGATAGCAACGCCCGCTCCGTTGGCTGTAGGCGTAAACTGAATTCGACCCAGAAGGACTTTATTTCCGTCCGCTCCCATATCGTCAAGGTTGGTTTGAGCGGAAACGATAATCTGGCCGTTGACCAAGGTCATTGAAAACTCTCCGTTGGCTCCGGAGAATGCTGGAGCCGCCTGATAGACGAACGAGCCGTCCTGCGTAACCGGGGCAAACAAATTGGAGTCGTACGAAACGATCAGGTTGACTTCTCCAACGGAAGATTTATCCATTTCCGCCCACAGTTCCAGATAGAAGTTTTGCCATTCGTTTACCCATTCTTCGGCGTCGATAGTTGCACTCTGTCCGTCGCTGTCCGTTGATGCTGATGCGGCAGTCGAAACGATGGCAGAAATTGTCATCGCAGCATCCGTCTTGATAAACGGAATGATGTACTGGTTATTGACGAGGTTTGCCAACGGTTTGCCGCTGACGCTTAGAACGATGTTACCGTCTAAACGCAGATGGTATTCGGTTTCCTGAACCAGAGGGTCTGAACTGGTAACGGTTAGCGTGTGTGTATCGCTATTGTAAGCAAAGTGAAGATCTGTTGGCTCCCAGGAAATGAATTCATCCAAAGGCGCGTAATACATCTCGAATGAGACGGCGTCTCGCCAGTGGGCGTTTGCCGACAGCTCGACGTTTTCTTCAAAGGTTACGTCGATTTGGAACTGGTTTTCTTCAATTTGAACCTGCGATGTAACGGCAATCGTTTCCAGAGGAATTGTGTAGTCAATTACGTAGTCCGTTGCCATTGATAATCCGTTAGTTGTAACGAAATTCTCCTTCTTAAATTTAATCTGAATATTTTCGTTCTTATACGGATAGGAGTCCAAAAGTTCAATTGTAACGGTCTTTTTATCCTGGCTGAGCGCGATGGACTTGATGTTTATTTCCGCTCCACTGCACAGAACAGTAACCGGCTGCAGCGAGAGATTAATCAAGTCCTGTCGAAGCGCGTCTGAGAACGTTACAGAAACGGTTTCGGTCTTGTAATCCAGCAGCGTTCCGTATTCCGGCGCCGCGCTGACAACCTTCAAGGCGGTGGTGTTGTCGATGCCCTGATTGGAAAGCCGCATGGAGTACTCGCCGGAGGTTTCGCCCGTATTGACCAGTCTGAAGACGTAGTCTCCCGACCCGAGCGAAGAACTGATTGACGCTCTCCAGCCGGTTGCCGTTGCCGTTAATGGAGCTTCCACTTCTCTTGTACTGTTAGCGCGGCGATAATACAGCTTGACGCTTGACAGAGTTGAAATGGGCGAAGCGTCTTTGTTAATAATGACGTTAATCGCCTTGGTGGCGTCGATGTAACAGGCGTATTCGTCGTCCGTATTGGCGGTGGCGTAGGTGAACACGACGCCGCTTCTGGGCGAGTCAAGCGCGTTTTCCGGACGCTGTCCAACAGCTCCGACGGCTAACGCGTCGTTATCCAGAGCGAGGGACGTTCCGACAAACGCGCCCATCATGGTTTCCCCGGCTAAAACGTCCTGCTGAGGCGTCCACTGGTCAAACGCGTTGAGTTCAAATACAGTCGCCTTTCCTGTGTACGGAAGCAGCGCTGTATTATTGATTTCAAACGAATAGTACATCGACCCGACGACGAGGCAGGAATCGTTCATCGCCAGCGCGGAACCGAACATTTCGCCGTCCTGGCTGCCAAAGAGCATGTCGCTATAGGTAATGGAGCCGTTTGAATACTTGTAAATATAGACGACGCCGTTAGAGTCATAGCCGCCGTACGACGCCTGCGGCGCGCTGACGAGAATGTAGTCTCCGTAAACGAGGACTTCAGAACCAAATCCGGCGTTGGCGCTGATTTCCAGAATATTGTCTTCTGTAACGCTGTTACTGTCCATCAAAGACAGAGTTTCCAGCTGTTCCCAGGAAGAGGACTGAGCGTTGTACTGATAAACGAAAGCCAAGCCGACGTTGTCTTTCCAGCCGGAACCGGAAATGTATCCTGCGCTTTGCGGCGCGCCGACAACCATCAAATTGCTTCCCTGCTTTGTATTGACGCTTACGCTGGAACCGAATCCCTGAATGGTGTAATCGTCAATCGTGTTGACGTCGTTTTGCGTAATGGGCGAGTTCTGTTCCAGAACCCAGTTTCCGCGGGAGTCTTTGACATAGTATCCAATCTGGCTTGACGAACCGATGAGGACTTTGGAATCATTGATAACTTTGCAGTCCAAACCGAAAATCAGATTGGCCCCGAACTGTGACAGACTTGCCGTCTGCTGCCAGGTTCCATTTTTGTATTCGTAAATGTACGCCTGACCGATAAGCCCGTCAAGGTCTTTAATTGGCGAGCAGACAACAGCCACGTTTCCTTTGATGGAAACGGCGTACCCGAGCTGGTCGCCTCCGGCTAAATCGTCCGGCGTGATCTCTTGGAATTCCGTCCAGCCGGTTGCGCCTTTTGTATAGATGGCGGCGTATCCGCTGCTGATTCCCTCCTGATTGGCGTAACGACCGCCGACAATCATCCAGGAACCGTCGACGTCAACGGACGATCCGAAAAACGCGCCGCGTCCGAGCGTATTTGAGGAAACAATATCCGATAAAATGAACGTGTTTTCGTAGCCGCTGTATCGGTCGAGCGAGCCGGCAATCCAGGAATTGTTGTGAGCGATAATCGCTGCGCCGTCTTTGTCCTGATTGAACACCGTTCCGACGGCTGCCAAGAGTTCGTATTCTCCCGTTTGACCGGAAATGCGAATGGTGTAAGTACTGCCGTTTTCCGCTGTTTCAACGAAGTTGAGAATGGAACTGCTGAAATCCTCCGTTTGCGTACCGGACATGATCAGAGTATTATTGGCGTACAAGTCCATTGTAGCGGTGTTGTTGTCGTCCTTTGTCAGGTACAGGTTAATCCATTCGCCTTTTTGCAACGTGAACGAGTACCAGTCAATGTCTGAATTGGACGCCAGATTCCCGCGAACGACAGCTGTGTCGTTTTGAAGGTTCAGACCGATAATAGGTTCCGCCTTGGGGCTGGTATTGTTATTTGTTCCAATCGGCTCCGTTTCTTTTTGACCGTTAAGGGACGCTGTGATTGTGTAACTGCCGCTTTGAGTGGTTGTATTTTTAACGACGATGCAGAAGTCGGATGTAACGCTTTGAGTAAATCCGTACTGCCATGCGCCGGAGGTCGTTTGACCGGAATACTCGGCTTCGAGAAGTTCTCCAGACTCGCTGTCGCCCTGATAAACGTACAGCGTCGGCTTTAATCCGTTTGTAGTTTCAACAAAAACGTTGACCGTTGACCCGGCGGGAATGTTTTGTAACACGTAGGCGTCTGAATCGCCCGCGTGCAAATACCCGCTTTGAGAAGTTTGAACGGACTGCTTTGTGAACGTTGATGCGTAGTTGTCTGCCGTGTATCCAACGGTTTGAGCCGATGACCAATCCGCGTAGAAATTGAGCGTATAGTCCTGAACGCCCGTTGCGGTTGAGCCGTCGAGCAGGTTGCCTGCCAGGTCGGCAAAAGCTCCGCTGGACGATTTCAAAACGAGTGTGTAGTAATCGTCTGGCAAGCTGGAAACGACGATCAGCAGCTTCTTGCTGGATTCGATATAGGTTGCTTTTTCGATATTAACCGTTCCGCACTTTGCTCCTGACAGAGCCAAATCGTCAATAGTTGGAGCGGAAAGCAATTCCTCGTTAAAGGTAACGGTAATGGTTCTGGAGCCTGCTCCTGTTGAAACGTTGTCAACTCTGGCGCCCTCGTGAACAGAATCGATTAAAAGCGTTTGAACGATGTCGGCGCTTGTATCAAGAGCGCGTCCGGCAGTATCGGTCAGAGCCGTCCCTTGAGCAATTTTAACTTCGTACTTTCCATTTACCGCGCTTCCGCCTGAGGGAACCGTCAGACGAATGGTCGATCCGTCCAGAATTTCGTACCCGGTAGCTGAAACTGCCGCGCCGTTGATGGTAATTTTGCCAGCCGATAACGCTGTTCGCAGAGTGTCCAATTTGATTTGAGCGTTAAATGTCAAGTCAATTTTGGTCGTTTGAGACTTAATCCGGTTGTTGAACGTATTAGCAAAGCCTGTCAGTTCAAAAGCGCCGTCAAGATTGGGGGATGTGGTTCTGGGGTATCCCAAATAATAGATATATTCTCCTGAACGACTGGCAGCGGCTTTAACTTCTGCTGTGTAACTGTCGGCAGGGAAATTGGAGTCGCTGTAATAACTTGTTCCGTTAGAACTGGTAAACGCCATTGAGGCGCTGAGGTTGTTGGTAAATTCGCCAATTGTTGGACTGGATGGAACGATAATTACCGTATTGAGCGTACCCGCTTTATCGAGCGTAAATCCGTACGTTTGAATTTCGCTCAACGAGTTAAGTACAGATGTTTCATTCTCTCCGGTTTTCGCGAAAATTGCCCCGGAAGCAGGGGACGCACTGACAAACGTTTGACCTCCAAACTGGGACGTGGAAGCGTATTGCGTTGTGGTTCCGTCTGAATTGAGCAGGTAAATCCAGACTTTGGACTCTGTTCTTTGCGAATCTTTCCAGCCGGAAACGAGAAGCTGATTGTCGGCGAAATCCAAAGACGTACCGAAGTTTGTCGCACCGTTAGTTTGTGATGTAATTGGGCTAAGCGTTCTAAGCGATTTTCCGTAACCGTTGATCTGATACAGGTAAACCGTTCCCGACCCTTGAGCGTTTGCTCTGTTGGGGGCGCTGATTGCGATTGTAGCGCCGTCGATAGCGACTTGCGAGCCGAAGCCGTCGGAGTTTTCCAAAGCGGCAGGCGAAATGACGTTGGACTGCGCCCAGTGAACGCCGTCATAATAATAAAGGAATGCTGCGCCGGTATTGTAGATGAAATCCTGTGGCGCGCCGACTATCATCCAGTTGCCGTCTATGTCAATGGATGCTCCAAACGCTTCGCTGACCGAGGCATCGTGAGAACTGACGCTGTTGTCCTTTCCCGCTACGAGTCGCTGTGTAAACGTTGCAGAGTTGCCGGAAATCTGATACATATAGACGCTTCCGCAGACGCTGCCGTTATAAATATCGTCCGTCGCTCCGACTGCCAGCCAGCCGTCAGACAGGCAGACTTCAGTTCCGAACAATACGCCTGCTTTGGATGCGTAGTTTTCCGGATTAATCGTTTGAACTTTATCCCAAGTTCCGTTTTCGGCGTTGAAGGCAAACAGTGAAACAGAACCGCAGGCGACTTGCTTGTATGAAGCGTTCGGCGCGCCGACGGCAAGGAGATTTCCTTTTAGAGACAAGGATTGACCAAAACCTACAGTCGCGTTTTCAGATCCGGAAAGCGTTGTGTACAACGTCCAGACGTTATTTGTCCGCTTGTAAATCTGAACGTTTCCGTATTGAGAGCCGGATATTTGCGAGCCGACTGCCGCCCAGTCTCCGTCTATGCTGACACTGATGGGCGCCCCCGTTGTCTGGGCAAGCGTTTGCATGTCGTCTTCTGTAACCGTTCCCGGCAAATAGGACGAATGACCGTAAACGTATGTTTGCCCCAGATTGTTTTTGAAAACACTGGATTGCGACAATGTGTCGGAAGTTATCGCGTCTGCCAGAACGCCGTTTTGAATGGCTGTCAGCTGGAATTCGCTGGTAACGTTTGAGACCTTAATAAAGTACGTTGCCGCAGAACCGCCGACGTTGTAAATCGGGTCGATGACAATCAGTCCGCTTTCCGTTACGGTTCCCGCTGCAATTTGCGTGTTAGCGGCGCAGCCTGAAGCGGTATAAACGCCAATCTGGGCGCCCGCATTGGTTCCCGGGTTGAGCGCCAGGGAAAGGTACGACCCGCCGGCAACTTGAACTGTGTAGTAGTTGAACGAATTTGTATTGGTAAAAATGGAATTCCCAACAACGTTGGTAATATAGCTTATCGCGCGAGATGAGTTGTCAGACGCAAACGTCGGAGAATACCAGACCGTTCCGTTTGACAGATCCTTTGGAGTAGCAAGGCTGGGCGAAATGTCCAGCATGCCGTTAAGGACAACGTAAATCGTATACCCGCCAGTAGTCGAGTCGGCGCCGGTTACGCTGATTGTGTATTCTGTATTGCTGGAATTCTTTGCAGAAATCCCTTCAATCGAAGCAGGGGCGCCTGCGCGTGCCGCAGTTCCGCTACCGGAGGTTGACGTTCCGTTTTTAATGGTTACGGACGGCTTGAGCGTCGAGCCGCTGTGCGGGACGACATACACACTGAACATGCTCCCTTTGTCGATTCGGATGCTGAACGTGTCCGTTTCGCTCCTTTGAGAAATCGCTCCGCTGACGCTCGTCTGGTACATTAACGAACCGTTTGTCATGCAAGCCGTTGTGGCGGGAATGGAAATGGATCCGCTGGAATTTACGAAAAAGTTCCAGTTGGCGCTGTTGGGGGCGAGTTTGTTGCCCGCCATGTCGACAAAATCGTCTGACAGCTGAATTGTGTACGTGTCGTCTCCGAGCTGCTGGTTGATTGTTAAAACAACGGTGTGAGCGTCCAAATTCAAAGACAGGTCAAAGTCAATCGACGTTCCAACGGAATTGACGATGGATACGCCTCGTTTAACCGCTGCGGCGTTTTCCGGCAGGTTGATGTCGGAAGAAAAGACGAGCGTAACTTCTGTAACATTTCCCTGTGGAATTGCAACGGCAGACCCAGTAAATTGAGAGCCGGAAACGATCGCTCCGTCCACAGTGAAGTGAGATGCGTTCGTCAGACCCGGCGGCGTTGTATCGACGGTAAAACTGAGCGCGTCTGAGGAAACGCTGGATCCGGTTAAGGATGTCAAGTCGGAGAAAACGCATTGAAGCGTTCCCGTCATGGAGGAGAACGAACTTGTCGAGACGGAGAGGGTTTGTCCATCTACGAGCGTGCAGGCGCTTGACGACAAAGAAATGGTCTTGTTATTAATGGTTAATGTTGCCGCCGACAGCGACGAGTAGTCGATAACCTCGTTGAATTTGAAAATCAACTCGTTAGGCATGGCTGAAATCGGCGTTGTTCCTGACGGAGAAACCAGCTGCGCTTTGAAGGCGTCTTTTGTAATGTTGTTCACCGACAGAGAATACGCGCCCGACGTCCCAGCGTCAGCGCCGATTCGTAAATAGTAGGTTCCGGTTTCGTATCCGTCAGGCAGGTCGACAGAACCGGTTAAATAGGCTCCGCCGATAGACGATGAGAAGCTGATGGCGTCGGCGACAACGTTGCCGTTTTCGTCCATCAAGCAGACGTCCATGTTGTTCAACGATAAACCGTACAAAGGAGAAATCGTGATGGCGGCGTCTTCTCCCAGACGTTTGGTAATCTTGACTCTGTAATAATCGACGTCGCCCAGCCCGGTATAGGACTGTATGAGCTGGCTTGCGGAGTTGCTGGACGCCGGGGAACAGACGACAATCCTGTCGCCCGCTGCCAGAACGCGGCGACCAAAATCGGTAACGCCTTCGGAATCGATTGTACCTGTTACATTCCAGGAAGTGTTTCTGCTGGAGAACTCCATGACGTAAACGGAACACGCCATTCCCGGCGCGCCGACAACCAGACGCGTGTCTGATAAATCGACGGACGAGCCAAATTGCCCAACAAATCCGCTGGGCTTATAGAGCGTATTTGTCCAGTTCCACTGTCCGGTTTCGTCCTGTTTATAAAGACTGACGATGCCTTTGACAGTTCCGTTGTTGTATCCGGGGCAGCCGATTGCCAGTCTGCCGTTGTCGAGCGAGACGCTGAACCCGAAACGCATGTCGTTGGGTGTAACGGAAGAACTGCCCGGCTTGGATTGTACGGAATCCAGCGTTAGAGTTTGAGTTTGAGTCCACGTAGAACCGCGCAAAGCGTAAACGAACGCTATGCCGTCCGCCTGCAGGGTTCCGTCTGTAGATTCGTACGGTGAAGTAATAACCAGCGAGCGCCCGTCGCAATCCATGGCGTAGCCGAACTGGGCGAAACTGACGGAACTTTCGCTGACCAGTTTTTGAACGAATTCCCAGTTGTTTGAATTGTTGAGTCGATAAACGTAAACCGCGCCGGACGTCGTTGAACCGCCCTGGTCGTAGGCGGCTGAAACGAACAGCCAATCATCACAAACTAAAACGTTGGAACCGAATTGAGCTCCGGTAATCGCGTTGGGCGACGTCAGGCGCTGGGTCGTTTTTGTCTTTGTATTGTAGACGTACGCTGAGCCTGTCTGAACGCCGTTGACGGTATCGGTCGGCGCGCCGGCGACAATCCAGTTCCCGCTGATGGACAGACTCGCTCCAAACTGACCGCCCGAGGCGCACTGTGACGGCTTCGACCAGGATCCGATTTGCGTCCAGCCGCCGTCTGTTGCGTTGGGAACGTACATGTACACGGCAGACGAACTCGCTTTAGGCGTGGACGCGACCAGCATGCAGGAATCGGAATCGTAGGCGACCGCAGTCCCGAATCCGGAACTTGCCGTTTGAGTTGTATTGACGGCGCTGGGGCTGAATTCGCTGGCGGTTCCGGAAATCGTCCCGTAGATTTTCCCGTTGGAGTTGACGATGTCCAGCGCAGTTGCAATCGAGTTGTTGGTTTCCGTTTCTGTTACGCCGTTGCGCGAGACTTGCAGTTCATAGGATTCCGCCCGAACGTTTGATCCGCCTGTAACTTTGACGTGGTACGTAATCGTTCCGGAACTGGAACTGGGATTGCAAAAAGAGGGAATCGTATAGTAGCCGTCTCCGACGTACGAGGCTTCAGCAATCTTGGACGACCCGCGATACAGCTCGACAACCGCGTTCTGGCTTTCCGGAGCGTAGAGCTGAACGCTGCCGTACGTTCCCTTCGACATGGTGAACGAATACGAGTTGGTCGTTGTAACAGCAGCTTTGTCGAACGACCCGGTTAGCGTTGATATTTCCGCTATCTTTCCCAACGGGCACTGGTATTTATAGATTCGAATGGTCTGGGCTTCGGAAATGTTGGCTGTTCGAGTAATAACCAGCGTTGCGTTTGTTCCCCCATACTGAACCATGCTGTTAAAACTGATAGTGTCGCCGTCAATCACGCCGGTAGCAATAACGTTGTTGCTGGCGTCAACGACTTTGGCGGTGAAATTGCTGGACGCAACCGCTCCCGGCGTGTTGAACTTGACTTTGAGGTTAATCTCGTACGGCGTTGTTGACGTGTTTGCTCCAAACATGAAATCGTACTCGTAAGTTCGCGCTCCGGCGTTGAAGGTTTCGACAGGCTCCTGATGGCTTTCAGAACTCGACGGGCTGTAAACCGGCTCGAAAGTACTGTCGATGGACTGCGACGCCTCCATGGCAACAGCAGGGTCAACGATGAGAGTCGAATCGACGGTCAGCAGAACTCTGCTTTCTAACGCCTCAACAGACATCGAGCGTTCCAGACGCGCTGCCGCCTTGCGCGCGTTCTCCTTGCTGGTCGATCCCAAAAGTTCTTCTAATCCCCAAAGATTGCGATAGTTTGTTTTTTGCATAATTGTCTAAATTGGATTGTATGAGTATAGCGCTGGTATGGTTTATGCACTCTTTCAAAAATTAGAGTCAAAAACCCTGCGTTTTGTTCCATATATTTTTATATAATATATTTTCTTATCGTCTGAAAGACCAAAATCCTGCATACGAGGGCAATCATTTTTTAATTGTATGAGTAAAACGGAGACCAAAAACAATATGATGATAAGATAGATAATATGAGAGATGCGTAAGATTGGGGCAGGGCGATGGTCGTGGGAGATTCGCCCCCTCCTCGTCAAGTTTTTTAGCTAAATTGCCGATTTATCCAATATTATGGATAATAACATGAAACAATTTGTAATTGACGTTGTCAAAGAGGCGTCTGAACTGGCTCTGGCGGTTCAGCAGGAAATGGTTACTCCAACAACCGACAGGGGCGGTTCCCAATTGGAAGCGGGGAATGCCGAAAAAAGCGTTTTCGGAGACAAGACCTCGTCCTACTGCCCGCGCGGCTTCGCGCTTGAGAAAGCCGATAAGTCCCCGGTAACGGTCTGCGACTTGGCGATTCAGGCGCTGATTTCTCGCCGTTTGGCGGAACAGTTCCCCAACGACGCGTTGGTTGGCGAGGAGTCGAACGACGTCTTTGCCGACGAAGCGGGACAAAAACTGCTTGACCAGGTTACGCAGTTCGTTCAGCGTTTTGAACCTTCTGAAACGCGGACGTCTGTTGCTGCCTGGATCGAACGCGGTAGAGATGAGGGCGATGAAAATCGCTATTGGGTTCTCGACCCGGTTGACGGCACGAAAGGATTCCTGCGCCGTCAGCAGTACGCTATCGCTCTTGGCTTGACGATTGATAAACAGCCGGTTTTGGGCGCGCTGGGGTGCCCATGCTGGGAGGATGGAACTGTCTATTTTGCCTCTCAGGGGGAGGGGGCTTTTTCAATTCCGCTGCACAGAATGGATTTGACGTCGATCCACGTTTCAGACGTTTCCGATGCCTCGCTGGCGCGTGTGTTACGGTCGGTCGAAAAGGGACATACCAACGTTGGGCAGATTGATTATATTGTCGAAAAACTCAACATTCAGACTGATCCTGTCAGTATAGATTCTCAGGTGAAATACGGCGTTTTGGCGTCCGGCGGAGCGGAGATTCTGCTTCGGCTTATTTCTCCGAAAATGCCCAACTACAAAGAGAAAATTTGGGATCAGTGCGCGGGCGTGGTCGTGCTTCAAGAAGCGGGCGGAAAGGTTACAGACCTGGACGGCAAACCTCTGGACTTCACTCACGGTCGAACGCTGGCGGAAAACCGGGGCGTTTGCGCTACAAACGGTAAAATTCATTCTGCGGTCTTGGACGCTATTGCGTCAGTGGGAGCATAAAGACGTTTGCTAATAGCTTCTAGCTTGTTGAATTGTAATTCTAACAGTAACCGCTAGAACGACGAATTCTCAAGCTAAAAGCTAGCAGCAAGGGGCTTACTGTCAATACACGCTAAATTCTTCAATCGTCGGGACTTCCGTAGCTTCGAGAATGTTCAATCTGACGAATCGCGCTGTAACGGGTTTCTCAAATTGAATGGTAAAGTTCTGTTTATCGATTCTCGTTCCCTGATAAACGGTTTGCCATTCTTCCGTTTCACTCGACCGAACTTCAATCTGGAACTTCGTCGTTCGCGGAAATGCGATTTCTGAAATAACAACCTTCTTAACTTCCGCCGGTTCGGTCAGGTCAACTTCAATCCAGCCGGAACGGGAATGCGGTTTGGCTCCCCAGCGTGAAACCAGATTTCCGTCGAACGCTGAGGCGACGCTATACGCGCCGTTATCCCAGTTGCTGGACGCTTTGAACGGTTTGTTATACGACAAACTCGCTTTGACGTTGATTCTTTCCGGCAGCTTTTCGCCCCACGGATTGGGTTTCTGATCGTCAGACATTGTAACAGGCGTAACTGTTTGATTTTCGTCGCCCTGCCAGAGTGTAACGGATTCTCCCTTTTGCAGTTCGATTTTGTACAAGCCGTTTCCGAGGTCGTGAATCTTGTCTGGCGCGGACGATTGGAACTCGCCTGTAAAGTTCGGAACGACTCTGCATTCCTCCCCGGCAAGGGATTCGATTTTAATCCAGGATGTTTTGCCGTCTTTGCGAATCGCTGAGACGAGAAAAGCGCCTTCTGTTCTCAAATTGACAAAAGACGTTTCTTTCCAGTCAGCGGGAATGGCGGGGAAAACGCGAATCTGATTTCCCCACGACTGCAGAAGCATTTCCTGCAGCGCTCGGGCGGCAACGTGCGAGCATTCGATCACAGGCCATCCGCCCTCAAAATACTGAGTATTGCATTTGACAAAACGCCGATTGTTGTGATGTTTCAAAAGATAATCGCGGGCGTTTTCGCCTTCGCCCAAAATGGCGTAGATGCTTGCCGCGGCGGCTTGCGACCAGCCATAAATCTCTCTGCCGCCCTGGACGGTCGTCCAGTGATCCATCGTCTTTTTAATCAATTCCCGATGTTGAGGATCGTCAGCCGTATAGACGCACAGCGGCCAGACTTGCAGCATGTGCGACCAGTGCCGATGCGAAACGGTCTGCGGGACGTCTTTCCCTATCAGAAAGCCGTTCTCGCCGACCTGATAATCGACCAGATTGTCTAACACGTCCTGCCATTCGCTTGCCTGCGGATCGTTAAAATTACATTCCCGATTGACTTCCAGCAGCCGTTGGCAAAGCCAGCGGATAAGCCCAATGTTGTAGTTCGTATCCCGCGCTTTAGTCGGGTATTCTGGCGAACGCATTATCGGGATGTGATATTTGCCGTCCGCTTCCTTCTGGAAAACATGTTTATAGACGTTGAACGCCCCCTTGAGCATGTCGAAAAAGGCGTGTTTCTCCCGGTCAGTCAGATACGACTTGTCCATCGTGTACCGATACTGAAGCCAGTAGTTGTGCAGCGCCCAGGTGAAGTCGCCCGGATTGAGGTATTCCGTATAGTATTCGCTGATGCAGTCGTTGTCGGTCGTATGGTTGAGGGTCGCGCCGTTGTCGATTCCGTAGAGCAGTTTGGCGTTGGCGACGAGGTTCGCCCGATTTTTGTCGATGAGTTTGGTAAACGATTCGCCCAGGTCGCAATGATTGGACGTATAAACAGGCAGATAGCAAATCTGAATGTTGAGATTCCACCAGATTTTCGCCCAAACGGTGGGACAATACCACGGCCCCATCAGGTCGATAACGTGACGGTCAGGACGGGTCGCGCAGGCGAGCTTGTACATCTGAATCCAGTAAAAGCTTTCCATCTGAGAGTTCGGAACGGAAACGAAGCTCTTTGGATAATACCCGTGCCACCAGGCGCGATGGTCGGAAACAAGCTTTGACCAGTCCTCCGCTGCAACGCGTTTAACTGTGTCGCAGGCAATCTGTGACGCTGTCGTTTCCGGGAACGTGTCAATAAGAGAAAGAATCGCCTGCGACCGTGGGGCGTGAGCGCCTTGTACCGGGCGTTCCATCCAGGCGGCGGAAAACTGCCCGCCAGCGACGCGGTTTTGAACGGAGTACGAAATATCGCCGTCCTTTTTAAATTCCACCGGCGGGTTGAGCGGATCAGGAAAGATGTTCGCTCTTTTGGTTCGATAAACCAGCGGCTCTTCCGATTCCCATTCAAAAACGGCGTCCTGTTCGCCTTCCAGCCTCTCGACGTCAATAATCAACGCCATCTCTTGTGACAGGACAAGGGCGCGGAAGCGAATCAGCCCGGCGGTCGTTTCGACTTCAAAGCGGGTTTCAGCGTTCCATAAATCCAGACGCGCCGTTCCATCGAGGATTTTCCCTTTGGTTTTCAACAGCAAACGCCCAACCGGAATGCGGAAATTCCCCAGCCGATGGTCTGTAATATCCGTTCGTCCAACGTCAAAAGCGATCTCGTTGTCAGACCGTTTGTATATCATCGATCCCATAAGACCATTTCCCAGAAAAGACGACTCATAGTAACTTAACGGCAGGGTTTCCCAAATGAGGTCTTGTCGAGAAAAGAAGCTTTCCCAATCTATTGAGTTGCGAGTTGCGAGTTGCGAGTTGCGAGAATCGCTTTGCGCTGACTCCTGACTTGTATTGAGAAACGCGCCCTCTTTGATCATCCGTCCAACCAGCTGCAGCGTTTTGACGTCGATATCGCGCAGTTTGCCGTTGTAGTCGGGACCGACGTCAATGCTGAAAATGTTGCCGTATTTGACGGCGCCGAGGTAATCGTGATAAATCTTTTGAGCGTCCGTGCAGAGATTGTCGTGTTGGGGGAGAGAATAGAACCATTGCGCCCCGCCTTCGTGTTTGGGCAGAATCGGATAGGTAAACTCGGCGACCAGATATTTGCCGTACGATGCGGCATTGCGATTGTACCCGGCGCCGGACGCGTCGTCTAATGCGGACGGTTTACCTCGCTCGCCTATGCGGACTTCTCCGGAGCAGTCGCCGTGATTGTATCCGATAAGCGTATGCGGCTGAACTTCGTGACAAAACGCCGTCGTTTCGTCGTGAGAAAGCCCGCCTGTTCCGACAGCGTGATCAAACCAGATGTATTCTATCTCGCCGTACTGGGTGAGCAGTTCTTTCAGCTGCGCCTTTTTCATTTCCGGATTGACGGATTTGTTGTTTCGATACGCTCCGCCGGGCCAGTTCCAATCCCCTTCCGAAAAGTACAAAGCCAGCTTGATTCCGTACTTGTCGCAGGACTTTCTCAATTCCGCCAAAACGTCTTTTTTCAACGGCGAGTTGGTCGACTTGAATTCCGTCGTCTTCGTGTCCCACAAGCAAAAGCCGTCGTGGTGCTTCGCCAAAAAGAGAATGTATCCCATTCCCGCTTCTTTCGCCGTTCGCGCCCACTGGTCGGTGTCAACCTCGGTTGCGCGGAAGAAGTCCGGCGTTTTTCCCGCCGGGTCAGTCCATTCCGTTCCAGAAAACGTACTAAACGACCAGCAAATGAACATGCCCCATTTGAGGTCTTTCAACTCGTTGGCGCGCTGCTGATAATATTCCGCCGTCGGTTCTGCATGGGAAACCGCCGGAAGAACCGCAGCCAGCAAACTCAAAACAACAGTAATCAATCTTTTGGCAATCATTGGAATCATGGGGGTAGGGGGATGTGAGAATTAGCAATTGTCAATTAGCAATTAGCAATTGACGCTCTCCAGTCTAAAACTCATTATATTAGAAATAAAATTAAATAAAAGAGCGCTTTGCGCCAAAATACCCTACAAAAGCGGCTTTTTATAAAAATGATTATCCGGCAATTTGGCGCCTGTGAATTAAAATATGGTTTATTAAAGGTCTATTAAAGTTCCGTGCGGAAATCACAGATGAGACGGTACGCTTTATCTAATCTGTCAAATCCGTGTACGGACTGATCTGTGTAAACGTTATTAAACGCCAATTTATCGGATGAGATTATTAACTTATCGTAAGTACTGGGTCAACCGTCCACGTTTCTTTTCCGATTTTGACTTCAATCTGGCGGTCGGCGTTGAGAACAATTGAAACCTCAACGTCAGCCGGGTTCTCGCCGGGGGCGACGGGAATCAGCGCGGTCGCGTAACAGACGGTTGCGTTGGCGTCTTTCTTTTGGACGAACGCGAACGCAGGGCGGCGCTCTTTCTCCATGTATACGTTGGAAATCCAGCCTTCTTCTTCCGCATAGGATACGGTCGGCAGTTTCGCCTCGGCGAGAATCAGGTTGGCGTGTCCGTCATGGAGCGTCGCCGCAGTGAACGTTTCGGGATTCCAATTCCATTCTCCTGGGAGAAGCTGAAAATGCTGGCGAAGCTCTCCGGACGCCTTTCCGGAAAGAACGTCCAGCAGGACAAAGAACCGTCCGTCGACGAGGGTAAAGGTTCGTTCGTGGCGAAGCCCTTCGACCGGCTCGTTTGCCAGCGTCAGAGAGTCGATTCCCGGCGAACCGTCGGCGTTGGGAACGGATTTGTAATTGAGCTTCTGACCGCGGGAGAGAATCGGCTTGTTGTCAAGCGACACGAGTTGATGTACCATCGGGGAGCGGAAAAACTGACGCCACGTCGGCTCGCCGGAGTAGTTGTAACAGCCGCTGTCGGACATGAGCCGTTCTCCGAACGCGGACAGTTCAAAGGACATGTTGTCCGCCTGATTGTGCCCGAACCGGGTCGTATTGGAGTTCTTTATAACCATAAACCGGGCGGACGAAGACCAGTCCGAGCGGAGCGTATAGTACCCGGCGGCGGGCAGTTCCTGAAATCGCGCGTCGGGCGGCGTTCCCTCTTTCCCGGCGCTGGCAAAGTAACGCCAGTCGGGGCGGTCAAACAGCGGCAGAAACTGTTTAATCCATTTTCGGTTTGAGTCCTTCTCGCCAGGCCAGGCGTCGCCAAAGACGGGAGACGTGCCGTCGGGATGGCTCCAGATAACTACGGCGTTAATGGACTTTTCCAGGTTGTCCATGAATGCCGGCGGGAACTCTACCGGCAGATTGAGCTGTCGGCAGATTCGCACCAGCCGGGCAAACTGGGTCGGATAGGCTTTGTGATAGCTGGAGATGTATTCGTTAATCACGCCGTCGCTGAGCAGGACTTTGCTCTGGAACGACGCCATGAGTTTGGCTGCCGTTACCAGTTCTTCGGCGCTGGCTTTTCGTTCCGGCAGCGAGGCGGCGGCAAAGAGAAGCCCTTCGACGTGGTAAATATCCCAGTTTCCAAGCGTGGGGCGATTTTGGGCGGCAAGACAGCAGGCTTTAATCCGCTTGCAGTGAACGTCCAAAGAGTAAATAATATCGACCATCAGCCGGCTGTCCAGCGACGGGGACTTGAGGAAGAATTCGAGCGTCGTTGACCACGCCGCCATCCGAACGGCGGTGTCCAGCGACCGCCAGCCGGGGTGTTTGAACGCGTTTTCCGGCTTGTGCATGTGGTTAATCCAGGAACTCAGTTCAAACGCCCATTCCTGAGCGTATTTTTCGTCGCCCGTCCGGACGTACTCAATGGCAAGGGACAGCTGCCAGTAAAATCGATGGAACTGCCAAATCCACTCCATGTCTTTGTGCGGGTTTGTGTCCCAGTCGATTTCGTCTTTGCCGCGAAAAACCGGATCGTACGAGGGCTGACCGGGAAAGATGTGTTCCAGCGCATCTTGAGATCTTTTCCGGGTGGACGCGCTGGACCGCGCCGCCAGGTCTGACGGCGTTGACGCTTTGGACGTTGACGCCAGGGTTGCCGCTTTGCGATCCGTTTTCAATTCGTAGACGGAAACAGCGTTACGGTTTCGGAAATGAGCCAGCAGGGATTCCTGCTTTTCCAAAGGCGTTGCGCCTTCGACGGGAATGTTGACCAGCGCCAGGACTTCGTCCAGATGCTCGCTCACGCCCGGGGCGTCTTCCGCCTGCGAGACGTTGGCTCCCAAAATCAGGCTTCCAGCCGCGGCAGCGGAAGCGGAAAGAAACTGTCTACGATTCGAATTGATTGAGTGGTTTTGCATGTGATGGTCTTTCCGTAAATTAGTACAAGCGTTTGCGCGGGTCAGTCCGGTCACGGATTTTACGGATTAAACGGATTTTCACCGATTGGTTATTTTAAGTTCTCGATATCAATTGACAAATACTCAAGATTAAATAAACCTCGAGTTAAAAAATAAAAGTTATTTCGAAGAATTAATAATCGGTGTGAATCCGTCTCATCCGTGTTATCCGTGTGGGACTTAATCGTCCCGCAATATCCCATATTTAGCGCATAGACGCCTGGATTACTTTTGATTATATTGATAGAGCTTCGGCTGTCAAGCGGTCGATTTCTTTTTGGACGCTTTCGTTGTCCGGGGTTTGATTCAGAATGCGTCCGAAGTCGGCAAGCTGGGCATGGACGGGGTTGTTCGCGTCGAATTGGGGAAGCGGAATCCGGCTGAGCAGGCTGGGGGAACCGAAACTCTTTCCGCCGGCGCAGCTGGTCGAGCAGGCAAGAGCGTTGACGGCGTTGGAGTTCATAACCGCCGACAGGTAAAAGGCTTCCGACTCGCTTTGAGCGGGAATGAAAACGCACGTCTCCTGCGGGAAAACGGGGCGGGGCGGCAGTCCGGCGACGGAGCGCGGACCGACGGCGGCAGCGCGAATTCGGCTGTCCATGCGCCGCCAGACGCATTTCCAGTCTGAGAACGTGTACTGTCCGACGTTGTACATGGAATAGAACTCTCCCCGGCTTTGGAACCGCTTTTGCGCCGCCCGGCTGGAAAGCAGTTCCTCGAATTGGAGCAGATATTCCAGCGTCAGCGGGTATTTTTCCTGTAGCAGTTCCCGGCTCAGCCCGGTTCTTGCAATAGGGTCTTGAACGACCAGAATTACCGTCTCGTCCAGGTCGAGCGCGCCTTTGCTGACGGACTTCCAGCGCGCCAGCGGGTAGAGCAGGGCGGATTCTATCACCGTTTCCACCTCCGGGACGTTCTTTTTAGAACATTGCGCCAGATTCCGAACGCGAACGCGGTTCTCATCGACGACGTCCAAAACTGTCAGCCAGTAAACGCCGTTAGAGCCGCCGGAATTCGCGCCGAGTCGGGCGATATACGGCGACGATTCGTTACGTTCTATAACGCGTTGCGGGGACAAAATCGGGACGCTTTGAGACTCAAAAACAGACCAGACGGACAGCGGGTCGGCGGGATCGGACGGCTGCGCCTGACATGCGGTTTCCGTTAGTTTTGGCGCGTTTTGATAATCGTTACAATTTTGTAACGAGCGCTTTTCAAGGTGTAATTTTGTATAATTTGTTGGATATGACGTTTTGTCGCCTTTTGACGCTGTTACAACGCACGCTTTTGCGGCTGGCGTCCCGAACAGATTGAGTCGGGAGAAATCCTCAACGGACTCTATTTTTACGGGTTCTCCGTTGGGTAAAATCCAGCGTCTGAATCCCCCGGCGGCGAGGGTAAAGAACAGACTTTTCGGGAGGACGAAACCGATTCTTCCGTTTGGTTTGAGACGGTCGCAAGAGGCGTAAAAAATCAACTCGGAGAGGTCTTTTTTCGCCCCTCCGTGACGTGCCGCGGAACCGGTTAAATGAAAGAGATTGTAACGCCGCCAGAGTCGTTCCGTATCGCGGCGGTAGTCGGCGGGAAGATTGTCCCACGCAATCCAGGGCGGGTTCCCGGCGGCGACGTCATACTGTTCTGAAATTAAGCTATCAGGCTTACTAATATCGTCTTTCAGGAAGTCGGCGCATTGGACGTTGTCCAGCTGATCCGGCAAGACGATTCCCGTCAAACGATAGACGTTTATTCTCAAGTTTGCTTTGCAGGCGAAAACGGAAACCGGGTTGACGTCGCGCCCAAACAGGTTTTGAGTTATCAGCGGCGCGGTTACGGGAACGCTTTTCTGACTTGCCCGGCGGAGTAGCCGTTTCAGCCCTTGCAGGAGGAAAACGCCGCTGCCGCAGCAGGGGTCGAGCAATGATTCAAACCCCGTCTGGCAATAGCTGACCGAGTCGAGAATTCTGTCCGCCAGCCAGGGCGGGGTGTAGTACTCGCCAAGAGCATGCCGGACGGTTCGAGGGAAAATCCGGTTGTACGTTTCCCGAAACAGATCGATGGGGACGTCTGACTCGGGCGTTTTCGTCCAGTTATTATTTTTGTCAGACGCTTTTGGCGCTGAACGGACGTTTTCAAGTGAATTTTCGTCGAGAGTTTCTGATGCTTCCAAGTCATTTTTTAGGTAGCGATCGGCTGTGTCAGCTCCAAATGTTGATTTTAGATCGTCAAAAACAGCAAAAATAAACTGTTTTGATAATTCCTCTTGATAAATTTGTTTGCTTTTGTCATCAGAATTGGAACTTGGAAACATTATTTTTAAAAAAATCGTAAAGTTTTAGCTATAAACGGCTATCCACCTTGTAAATTGTTCGTCTTTTGTTATAATATATTATATAGTGGACGTTGATTGTAATTATTGCATTTCGTGTAAAAGAATCAACCCCCCTCTATTAATAATAATTAGCAGCTGTAACTGATTTAATTGGGGTGATTTTCAGTTTAGTTTGCGAAAATATGTTCAAATAATTTTATCGTTATGAGTTCTGTGTTTGATCCGTATAGAATATGGCTTGGCATTCCTGCTAATGAACAACCGGCAAACCTGTATCGTTTACTGGGTTTGGCTCTTTTTGAGTCTGACGAAGACGTTATAAGTAATGCGGCAGACCGCCAGATGGCTCATATTCGTACTTTTCAATCGGGGAAATATTCAGAACAGTCTCAGAAGTTGCTCAATGAACTATCATCTGCTCGGGTAACTCTGTTAGATAAAAACAAAAAGGCAGAATACGACGCAAAGCTTAAGTCCGAGCTGGAGTCAAGCGCTGGTTCCAGTATGGTAAATCTTACCCCTCCTCCAGCTCAGGGTTCATTTATTGGCGGACCGTCTTCTGTGAATCTTGCCCCGCCGCCAGTAAATGGCGCGGAAGGGTCTCTTTTAGGTGTGGATTTTGGGCTGTCAACCGCTTCTAAAAAGAAACATAGTTCAACGACAAAGAATCCTGATAGAACAACTGTAAAGGACAAGTCTGTAAAATCGTCTCCAACGACTTATTCCAGTGGAAAACGTTCCGGTTCCAAGTCGTCGAAAAATAATAATACCGGTATGGTTGCTGGGCTTATTGTTGGCGCTGCGGTTTTATTGCTTGGCGCATTTTTATTGATTTCCAGTTCCTCTTCCAGAACGGCTCAAGAGCAAGAGAATGACCGTCTGTTGGAAGAAGCGCTAAACAGTCTTCCCCAGCAAAATCAATCCAATACTCCATATCGCCAGCCACAACCTCAACGTCCGAATAAAACGAACCGACCTAAAGCTTCAGACAAGACGGAAACGCCATCTAAAGAGGGGGATTTTAAATTGCCGCCGCCGACAGCCGATGTAGCTGCTGGAGCTGATCACGTTTCTGATAAACCAGAAGATGGGAAAACAGATGAATCTCAAGATTCAGAGAATAGTACAGAGACGGACGCTCAAATTTCAGTTGATTTGGCAGGATTGACTTCGGCTCCAGGGCAAGTCAAACAGTACGATCGCATAAAAGTGGCGCCTATTCTTACCAGTTTGTTGCCGAGCTTAAATCAGACGCAAGTTCCATCTTTGCAACTGTCATCAGATGGTTCATTGTTGTATGTTGGAACAGAAAAAAAAGGAAAGTGCTCTGTTGTCAATGTTGCTACAGGGAATGTTGTTTATGATATGATTCCCAACAATTACGGGGTCTTTGCTGGATTTGCCGCCACTCAAGACGGGAAAATGTTTTTCCGAGCAATCAATCCGCCCAAAAGCGACTTGCAAGTTTTTAAAGATGAGCTTAATAAACCAGTTAAAACCATTGAAGTAAAAACGCTACGCAATTTATGCCCAAAATCTCGGATATATCGTTATGATGAACATGGGCAGCCTTATAAAGAAGAGGGTAACGACGATGCATTTGCGGTATTTGATGACGGCTATCAAATTCTTCAAATGGCTCCTCCTCCCAATGTTCAGGCTTTATATATGACGGTTGCTCTAACAGACGGCTTGGTTCATGTGGTTGATATTCATAATCGTAAAGATTTTATACGTTTTTATCCGTCAAACGATCCTGCTCCAGAGCCAGTGTTGCCTTCCGACGTCGAAAGCGCTAAGCGCGATGAATTGCAGAAGCATATTATTATGCCAAATACTGTTCCTACCGCAATGGTTTTTCAGTCTTCCGGGAACTTGTTGGCAACCGGTAATTCTCAAGGCGAGGTTTTTATTTGGGACATCGAAGATTATGAACAGGTTGTTGATTCAGCTATTTATGGGCTGCAAAAAGTAAAACATTTATTCTTTGCCAGAGTATCTGAACAACCTGTTATTGGTCTTCGTTTTGACTCGACAGGTAACAATTTGTATGCTTTTTGGGCAGATGGAAGCGTTGGAGTTTGGGATTGGAAAGCGAATCAATTAATTAAATCCTGCGCTATTGGTCAACAGGTTAAGTATGCCCAAATTTTGGCAGACAAATACTTGTTACTTCAAAATCAAAATGGAGAGGTTACATTTTGGTCTTGGGATGCGCCCTCTGTTCGTCAGATTGGGAAGTTTATTCCGAAAACAGAACTGGTTATAGCTAATCCAGAACATCTTTTATTTTGGGCAACTATTCGCGATGTTGAGCCAGCGCAGTTGACAATGTATGCGTTACCAACGGATTTTGTTGTTGCGGAACAGGATCCGGAGTTTGCTAAGCTTTTCCGTGCAGATATTATTTATTCGGTTCCAGATGAAGCAAAATGGAATGCAAAATTGTCGGTTGCAGAAAACAATATAAATAAATCTCTCAAAGACGATTTTTCTGATCAGCAGAAGGTTAATAAAATTCATGAGCTGGTTGAAAAAATGGCTGAAAGCCGTAAAATCGAACCCGATTTACGATATGCGCTCTATATGAAATTTATTCAAATTGCGGTTCAAATGAAAGATAAAATGTTGTTAAAATATTTGGTTGACAGCGTTTTAAAAGAATTTGACATCAACCAAGTCGATTTGAATATTTATGCAGATTTGCTCCTTTTTGCGGAAATGAAAAAGCCAATAGATTTTAATCCTGTTGCTAAAGAAATACTTGATTTAGCAGAAGTCCAAGCGTCACACAATATAGATAAAGCAATTGAAGCTGCAACTGCTGTGTCTGAAAAAGACTATCTTTTACCAGCCCTTAAAGTACGCGCTAAAGAACTTGTTTCTAAATTTAATAAACTTAAAGGGAATTAACCTCAATCCATTTTGATTGTATTATTGGCATTTTATTAAATATGTACACAATTACGGTAACAAATCAGCAGGATGAGTATTCAGTAAATGAAGATCTTCTCCGTTCTGCTGTAGAATCGGCTCTGAAAATTAACGGCGTTTCCAATGCGTCAATTGATATTGCGATTTTAGACGCTGAAGAAATGCAACAGGTTAATTCTCGTCATTTAGGGCATGATTATCCTGCTGATGTGTTAAGTTTTCTTTTGGAAGAAACAGACGATTCTATCGAGGGCGAAGTTCTTGTTTGTCCGGCTGTTGCTAATGACTGGTCTAAGAAGTATGGTTGGGAGTCTGAAAAAGAGTTGGTTTTGTATGCCGTCCATGGTACATTGCATTTAATAGGGTTTGATGATTTGACCCCTGAGGATGAGTTACAGATGCGAAAGGCTGAGCGTGAAGCTTTGGCTCCGTTTAATATTATTCCTCCGTGGGATCTAAAAGAACCTCTTTCAGACGAATTTGAGTCAAACGTTTAGAATACCCTGTTGTTTTTATTCCCTTATTTGTTAATCTGCTTTATCCTCCATTGACACTGTTTTGTTATGTCCAAAATTCAAACTGCCATTATTGCTCTTTCTAACAATAATCTTCCTTCTTTAAATGAACTGTTTGATTATTTAACGCAACAAGGCGGCGTAAGTTCAATTGACAATTTAACTGTAGACGATCAAAAAATTACCTTTCGTGATGGAACCGCGACGTATGCAGTTATGTTTGTTGAAGGGCAAATTCCAACAGAGACTTTACAAGGTCCGTGTTCATTGGCATGGCATTGGCCCGAAGCGGCATTGGAGTTTAACAGTAGTTCTTGTCATTTAATAGCTGGCGTTTTAGACGAATCTGCCGGGGCTGTCGAGGTTGCTTTACGCCTAACATATTTAACTGCGGCAATTTGTTCAAATCCAGCATTAAAACCAGTTGGCGTTCTTTGGACTGGAGGAACGGCAGACAACAAAGGCGCGCCTGGCTGCGTTCATAAGCCGGAGGACTTTGTTGCTCATAGTCATGGCGCTTCTAAAGACGCAATGCCAATTGAACTATGGGTTTCTTTCTTGCCAATTGCGTCAGATAAACGTCAATTTATTATGACTACTCGTGGAATGACGGCTTTTGGAGTCAAAGAACTTGAAACGACTGGTCAGGGACAAAATCCACAATGGGTGTATGAACATTTGTTCAATTTTGCTCATTTTTATCTGACTCACCCGGAAGACGTTAAGGAAAACCAGACGATTGGCATGTCTAACGACGAGAAAATCGACATCCTAGCGGCATCGTCCCGGCTGGATCCTAACAGAGATGTACTCATGCTCAACTTTGACGCGATAGAAACCAACCGACAGATCGAGGAAGAACGCAACAATTTGCCTGGCGTCGAAATGCCTCTGCCAACTGCGCCCGCGTCGCCGTCTGAAAATGATGACTTGCCGCGGTTTTGATAAAAAGTGATTGAAAGCAGGATACTTCAGCTTAAAGCAGGTGAGAAGAATCGTTAATTTGTTGTTACAAAGTTGTGTCTGGTATAGCGTCAACCAATTGATTCGAATCTTGGATATGGCGTAGGGGATGGCGTCTATTCGTTTTTTTACAATGACTTAAAATGCGTAATCTCCCAGTTGCTCTAGAGGTAGAGTTGGATATCAATTGTCAAATAATAAATTGTTAAAGTGCACGTTCTGAAATCAAAAACACTTCCCCACAGAAATCTGTATTATAAATAATCATACGGAATCATTCTTCATGTGTTTTATTCTTTATCGAGTTTAACGTTGTTCATGGTCAAACTTCGTTTATCGACGCTTAAAAGCCAATCGGAGTTGCCAGCCAGCGCTTCTTCGCCCAGCTGACGAAGAATGTTCTGTTTAACTTCAATTTCCTCAGCAGGGTTGGCTGTCAGATTTTTTGACAGCAGCAACATCGCTCGATCAAATGGGAATATTTCTCGTTCGTATCGGTTTGCCTCCTCTTTTTCTATAGGCGCTTGAGTTTTAATCGAAAAAGAAATATACATTGCAATAAGAACGGTAATCAGTATGTGGCATAGACAATAGACTGCTAACCAGCATATTGATCCGTTACAATACCGGACAATGCTCTCTTGCAGGAAGTCAAAGAAAGGAGCCATAGCCAAAATAAAAACAGAGAATGCAATCATTGCATAGGGATGAGTAAAGTAGTCAACCCTGGTCTTTTTGCGTTTTTGAGTGATTTTTGTAGTGAAAAATTCCTGTTGCTCTTTTATCCAAATGTTTTTTACAAAGTCAATTCGGTCAAGGCGAACGTCGCTTGATTCCTCTTGAGGAGATTCAATCAGAACGTCTAAACTGTTGATTGCAGCTCTGAGCCATTCGGTTTTATAAATCTGGTGAGATCGGTAATACCCAGAAACGCACCCCGACATCGAAGCAATTCGCCAAAATATCTGGATTCGCAATGCTTCTGCTATGGCGCGATAGTAATAGTATTTGTAATGATACGTTTTACAATGTGAATATATGAGAATGCCAACCGCAACAATTAACGCTAATTCGTAGGGCAGTCCAAACAGCCATGAGAAAATAGTATACAATACTGAATGGCTATATTGTGTAAAGCCCTTTAAAAGACTGAGCAGACCAGAACAAAGAAAGAAAACAAACGCTGTCCTTGCATACCATTTAAAGTTGTTTTTCATTTTATCCTGAAATTTGGATGCCAGCATGTCAGCAATGATATAATGATCAATAAAAACATTACTTCCAGAGTCAAGGTAATGTTTGACAGTGTCTGTGATTCTTTGAGCAGTTTCAGGAACTTTTTCTTCTGCCGTACTGCCAATTCCAAACAGACGATCCCATGACTGTTGTTTTTGTTCTTCGTTTTCAGGTGAATTATCTTGAAAAAGCTGAGAACCTTCTTTATTCAATGAGCCGATATTGGTAAGGACTTGCACCACTTCTTCACATTTTGCAACGGAAGTTTGCAAACGGTTGACTTCATCCATAATACTTCTGTCCGGTTGCGTCTTGCCGAGTTGACGTAATTTATCTCTCGTCCAATAAAAAGTAGGAATTGAGTTCCAATTCAAACCCTTTGCAAACGGTACGCTTTTATTTGCTTCATTATTGCGAGGAAGTAAAAACTGAACGACCGGTCCGATAGATGAGAAGGTTAGAATATTACCCTCGGTTTGCTGAGAGTTTCCTTCTAATTTAAACATGACAGTCTCGCTTGTACCGCCGCCTTTAGAGTCAATATTGACGCCGTCCCAGCAAACAAAGTGAATATGACTATGTAAAGAGATGAATTGAGCTTGAAGTCGATACTGTATTTGTCGATAAATTTCTGTTTCTTCACACATGAGTTTTAGTTCTTCTTCATGACCAACGACGTCTTTTGCCAAAGGAAGTTCATAGACGGCATCTACCTGATTTAACAGATCTTGATAATTTTTCCTGTTTTCAGGAAGAAGCGTAAGTTCGAAACAGGATCGCTCCATTGGCAATACAGCAATGACTTTTACATTGTCTTTTTTGAGTTCAATAGCGGCTTGAGCGATAATCTGGTCTGTACCATCTGCTAAACCCGTTAAAAGAATAAGCGGGGCAGACCCAGCAGATTTCTTTTCCCATAATTTTGCCAGTTGAAACAACTCCTCTTTAAACCGGGCTTTTATATCTTCTTCTGTATACCCACAAAAATCTGGCAGTTCACCGGGTTTGGCAAAATCGCGGTGTCCAGAAAAAGCGATAACGTATGGAAAAACGGGAATGGCTTTGCCATGTTTATCAGTGTATGATAAAGAAGTAACAGGAAAGACTTTGTTAAGATGATTTTGCGAAGCGTCAGAATGAGATTCGTCCATAATAAGGATAGTGGTAAAAAGGAATTAATGTCTTATTATATTTTCTATAAACTTTAGTGTATCACAAATGTTAAAAAATGCAAGATAGGGTAGAAGTAACTGAAAATTGTATATATAAATGAAACTTGTTTGAATCTGTACGAATAAATAATATGATTTTACGAGAAATATTTCGAAATTTTCGTTGCCCTTGACAAAAAAGACGAACAGGATAAAATAATCATACGTATTAAACAATACAACACACATCTGAAATGGGAACGAATTGGATTCGACCGGGCAGATGAAACGTGCGTCGCGTATCGAGGTTGGTCTGAAGGCCTCGTTAAAATTAGACTAACACACAATTGCCAACAATAACATGGCTTTGGCTGCCTAGTAAAGGCTGCCCTTGCTGAGGAGGCTCGCCGAAGGCGTCCGACTGCAGGCTGTAATTTCGGATCGTTTTCCGTCGCTGGCAGGCACGCGGATTACTAAATTTTGCTCCCGCCTGGTTCCAAAGGAAGACTGTCGTTGGTCGTTCGAGGGACAAGATTCAAAATAACGACTACATACGTAGAAGCGCCCGCGGACTCGTCGCGGGACGGGGGTTCAATTCCCCCCGTTTCCATCAACGCCTTCTTGCCTTATTCGCAAGAGGGCTTTTTTGATTGTTAAAATCGTTTTAATCATTAAATCTGTAACGATGAAACGAGAAGAGGGGGATGACGTCTTTTTTCAAAAAAACTGAAAAAAACGGCTCTGCCGGTCTGGTATTATTGCGCTGATAGTATATAATAAAATATATATTGAGGCGAAAGACGGCGCGGAGCGTCGTTTTGTACCCCATCAACCACTTTCAAACTATTGCAATGAATATTTTCGAAAAGATTATTACGCGAGAGATTCCGGCAGACATTGTCTACGAAGACGAAATGTGCCTGGCATTTCGCGACGTGAACCCGCAAGCGCCGGTTCACGTTTTGATTATCCCCAAAATGTGCGTACCTTCCACAAACGACCTTACAACAGACAACGCGTTTTTGGTTTCGCATATTTTTGCGGTCATTCCGAAACTGGCGGCTGAACTGGGGCTGACCAACGGCTATCGCGTTGTCAACAACTGCGGCGTTGACGGAGGTCAGACGGTTGACCATTTGCACTTCCACCTCCTTGGCGGTCGAGCTATGGACTGGCCGCCGGGTTAATGTATGACCTGCTAATATCGATTGCCGATTCAGTCCTGGCAAAATCAGCGGGAATTGTTCGGGTAAACAGAGTGCGATTTTCACAAAATGCTTTTTGAGGAGACGCTAACGGTGTTGAATCGTGAAACGAACATGCCGGTACAAGGTTGAGCGAGTAATTGGTTATTAGAATCTGTTGTTATTTACAAAGCCCAATTTATTCTGGGGTTGATTATTTTTTTAAAATTCATATAATATAAGGGAAGGGATTGAAGAACCTGTTTTCAGTTCTTTTTCTTTTTCGTTTTATAATTGGTTTTAACTTGACCCTTTTGATATCGAATAGAGAATGAAACCAAAAATACTTCTTGTAGACGATAACCCAACGAATGTTGAACTGCTCGAAGCGTACTTGTTGAAGTTCGATTGTGAAACTGAAATAGCTGTCGACGGTCAAGACGCATTGACAAAGACGTCGGAATTTCATCCCGACCTGATTTTGTTGGATGTGATGATGCCTAAACTCAATGGATTTGAGGTTTGTGAAAAACTCAAGTCTAATCCTGCAACCTCGGGCATTATGATCTTGATGGTAACGGCTCTCGGTGAGTTAGGCGATATAGAACGCGCTGTTAAGGCTGGATGCGACGATTTCCTTAGCAAACCTGTTAATCAGATTGAATTGCTTAAACGCATTGAGAATTTGCTTAAGCTTCGAACGGTTACAGACGAGTTGGAACGTCTTAAACAATATATTGATTCTATGGAGGAACGCAAATGAGCGCTCAGGATAAATTAAACGAATATTTAACCGCTAACAAGATTTCTTTTCCCACTCCGCCATCTTCCAAAGGCGCCTATCAAACGGTTGTCGTTGCAGATGGTTGGGCGTATCTTGCAGGTCATTTGCCAATAGCAGACGGTAAACTTATTACTGGTCGATTAGGCGAGGGTGAGCTTGAAGACGATATTAAAGCTGGGTATGAAGCCGCCAAATGGGCAGCGTTAAATATTCTCTCGACTCTCAATAACGTTTTGGGAACGCTTGATAAAGTTGAATGTGTGATGAAGGTGGTCGGATTTGTACAGTGTACAGATTCATTTCATTCACAAGCGAAAGTTCTTGACGGCGCCAGCGAATTGTTTATGGCTATTTTTGGCGATGGGGCAGGGCAGGCAGCGCGTTCTGCTTTGGGAACCAATGCTTTGCCATTAGATTCTATGGTTGAAGTTGAGGCTGTTGTTAAGTTGAAGGATTAAGCTCCCGTTTAGGTTTCCCACTCGATTTTCAGGAGTAAAAAATGTCTCAATCGGAACAGACGCCATCTTATTTTAGCCGTCGTTGGGAATCGACTGGTGGAACAGACGAATCGGCAGACTATAAAAAGGTCTGTCCGTCGGCTGTTGTTGCGTGCATCTTGGGCGCCGTTAGTCCACTGGCTTTTTTCCACCCGTTATTGTGGGTTATTCCGATAATTGCTTTGACAGCTGGCGTTTGGGCAACTTTGGCTTTTATTCGTCAGCCGGAAGAATTGCTTGGTCGGCGTCCCTTGCGTTGGGCGATGGCGATTGCGATTTTTTGCGGTCTGACGGCTTTTACCGATTGGGCGGTTTATCGATATTATCTTCAGAAAGAAGCGTTGTCGTTTACGGATCAATGGTTTGAAAAACTTTTTTCGGATAAATTATTAGAAGCGTATGAGTTTTACTCTCACCCGCTTAATCGGCATTTACCGGGACGAGGTCTAGAGTTACAGTACGCTTCTGGAAGCAAGAATCGAGAAGAATTTGAAAACTATATGAGATCAGATTGTATGAAGATTCTTACAGACCATGATCTTCATCCGTCATATAAATACCTGCGATCGGAATTCAGTGAAACTCCATTTATGGAAACCGTATCGATAGAATATGAAATATCATGGGATGAAATGAATCGCCGACAAACACGTCCCATGACCGTTACTGTGGCGCGGATGAAACTGATAGACGTTCCGTTAGCTGCCTGGCAGTTGCAAAGCGCTATGTTTAGAAATTAGCGTGATGTGTTTTTTGATCCCTTTGTAAAGTACAGGTTCCCCTTTTTTTCTGGTTATTTTATGGAACTCTCTTTGTTTGAATACGACCCCAAAGCAACGTTGGATCAGTTGACCAATCAGATGATCGAGACATATCGTCAACAGAATTCAATTCACCATCTTGGTTATTGCGCTTTGCCGAGTTATAGAGTTGTTGTCGATATTTTGGAAGATCTGAAAGATATTATTTTCCCAGGGTATCGGAGGAAAGAGAAAGTCCATTTTGGCAACGTTGAATATCAGATAGGGCAGCTTCTGGATAGCGTAAATGAACGTCTTACGAGTCAAATTTCCCGGGCGTATTGTCATGATCGGGGGTTGTCTGTTTCATGTACCGCCCAACAGCGGCAGGATTTTGAGCAAATCGGTCTGGAGAAATCTGTTGAATTTTTACATCGATTGCCTGAGATCCGTCACAAACTAATGCTGGATGTTCAAGCTGCGTATAAGGGCGATCCGGCTTGCAAGTCCTATGATGAAGCGGTGTTCTGCTATCCTGGCATCGAAGCGATAACGGTTTATCGCATTGCTCATGAACTTTACGTTTTAAATGTTCCGCTTATTCCACGAATGATGACAGAATGGGCGCATAGCAAAACAGGGATTGACATTCATCCCGGCGCGACGATTGGCGAATCCTTTTTTATCGATCACGGCACCGGCGTCGTTATCGGGCAGACGTGCAACATCGGGAACTGGGTTAAGCTGTATCAGGGCGTTACGCTCGGCGCGTTGAGCTTCCCAACTGACGAAGAAGGTAATTTGGTTAGAGGAACCAAACGACATCCAACGATAGAAGATAACGTTGTTATCTATGCCAATGCTACGATTTTAGGCGGGCAGACGGTAATAGGGAAGGGGTGCGTAATCGGTTCAAGCGTCTGGTTGACAAAGTCAGTCGCTCCCGGAACGACTGTAATAATTGAACATCCTAAATTAAGAATAAAAGAGTAAGATGTTTTTCAAGCCGTTAAACTATAGTGCGTTTAACGGCTATTTTTTTAGTAAACGATAGCGCTCGAGATGGGAACCCAACATTCATGAGAATCGTCTAGCGTGATTAGAATCCAATCGCCGCGACGTTGAGAAACCGTAAATTCTACGCCTGCAGTTAGAGGTTGAGTTAAAGCTGGCGAATAGGTGTCGGCATCGCCTTTTCTTCCGATGACTTTAGTTGCTGAGATTACGCCATGCTTGGTATTAACAAATCTCTGATAATCGTAATTAACAGAAACGAAGGCGCAAAGTGTAAGTAAAATGAATACGATTCCAAAGTAAAGAAGGAAGCGTTTTCGGAAAAATATAAATGCTAAAACAATTGCGCATGTTAGCGCCAGTAGCGTTGTTGCCATAATGGTTTTTGCCGGAAAAGAAATCCAGTTTTGCCAGAAAAACAAATTCTCAAACAAGGTGGGCGTTTGTACTGTTCCCCCGACAGATTGAATGTTGTCTAATAAATGCGGATTGGATGGCATGTATGGAATCGCTTGTCGATAAGCTGCCAATGCTCGCGGTTTATCTCCTGCCGTAGCGTAGGCGTTTCCCAAGTTATAGTAAACGGCTCCTGACTTAATACCTTGATTAATAAGAATTTCGTATGTGTGAGCGGCATTAAGGTAATCATCCGGTTTTTGTGCATGCGAAAATTCATCTAAGCCTCGTTGAAATAATCTGACGGCATCAGAAGATAGCGGTTCTGAACATCCTGACAAGGTTAGAAAGCTAAACGTCAAGAATAAAAAAATATTCGAAAAATGAAGGAAAAGATTAGCGCTTCTCTTCATTGACTGGTTGCATGTATAGTTATTCATTTCTTTTTGCTTACCCATATATTCTTTCATTTACGATAATGCCTGTTATTATTTCTTCTGCTTTATTCAAAGTGGCGAGATCGACGTTACAGGCGCCAAAGCGCGCAGTGTCAGCTATTTCGAGAATAGAGCGCAATTGATTGAGCGCGTTCTGATCGTCAACCCCATCGTGTTGTAACAGTCGAACTACATCGTCAGTAGTTAATCCGGCTGCAGGAACATTTTGCCGATCAGCCACATAGTTGGTTATTACTTTGACAATGTTATCTAATTGTTCAGCTGGAGAATCTGTCTTGTTAATATGTCGTAAAGCCGCCCTCGCGTTAGCAACCGCATTACGACGACGAGCTAGCGCCGGATTGAGATTTCTGATTCTTATCAAAAAGATGAGTATTGCTAATGCGATGAAAATCCCAAGAATGGAACAATTGGCAATAATAAATGGTTGAGACGAGTTGATCAAATTAAATCGTGATTGGCGAAGCTGGTTCAGATTGGTTATGTTGGCATGTACGCCGCCTTGACTGGTTTTCCAGTTTTGGTCTAAAGCATTTGAGTCGGATCCGGGAATTTCAGGAGACGACATTAACAGCGCAACGCCTTTTTCAACCGTCAATGGAATTGGGCTGGTTTTCATCTGAAAATATTGACCGGATTCAACGTTGAAAAATGACGCTGTAATAGCGGGTATTTCTCGAACCTTGTCATTAAGAGGACGCATTGACCATGTAAAAGTCATTTGACCGTCTGAAAGTTTGTCTGAAGCTTCATAAATCTTGAAATTATTTGAAATTTCGGGAATTGATTCCAACTTTGGAGCCGTCATATCTTCAAAAGAACCGGAACCGCGAACGGTAACCGTTAAAGTGATCGGGTCTCCAACTCGAACTTTATCTGGCGTTGCGGAACTTGTCATATCAAACAATCCGACAGCGTTGATATAATCATCAGGACGCCCTTCTTCTGGAGGCGGAGCGACTTTCACAGATAACGTTTTCGCATTTGCAAAAAAGGTTTCGCCTTCTAGTTGATTATTTTGGATTTCTACGCACAGGGAACCATGGAAATTAACGGGACCAAAATTATACGTGCCAGTCTTGGAAGCTTTAAAGCGTCTAATAAAATCGAATTGATAGTATGTTGTTTCTTTTCCCGAAGCGTCAGGCAAGGAAACGATTTTAGGAGTCGGCATGAACGTATAAAATGATTTGCGAACCCTTGATTCGAATCCAAAATCCATATCCATAAAATCAAAAGCTGACACTGGTTTTTGAAAATCGTTAATCGAAAAGCCTCCTGAATTGTTCTGGTATGGACCAAGCCAAACGCTAACGTCTGATTGGGTCGAAAGTCCATCAGGAAGATTATCAACTGCCCAAGGAATTTTTAGACGCGGTGGATTTTTGCCTTGAACAGTTAGAGGGTTTTGGTCTGAATGCGGATAAGGTATTGATTTAATCCAGATTCGGAGAACAATGTCAAAATTTTGCATAGGATATAACGGTTGATTTCCGATATCCTTTCCATTGGATTGTACCAGAATTTTCATAATTACAAAATCCTGCGAATCGACGGATTTAACGATTAATTTATCTCCGCCTGCAACTACTTGTTGACCCTCCGTATTGAAAATAAGCTTCGGAAGAGTTAAATTGCCTGTTTTAGTGGGAGTGAGCTGAAAGTTATAAATGTGTCGTTTTTGACTGTTGTCAATTTTCCGACCATTGATTATTATAATATTAGTAGAATTCTGCGAGTGGTCGCCAAGCGAAACAAGTTGAAAATCTCCGCTGTTTTCAATATCTGGCTGTACTGGATCTGCATTGATCAACGACACTTCCCAGTCGATAGTTTGTCCCTCATAGATCGCGCCTTGAACAGCGACCGAATCAACTTTCAAAACGGATTTTGTTGACGGCGGGTCTGCTAAAGACTGCGTACATACGGTTAATAACAGGAAAAAAATGATCGAAAACGTATATTTCATAATGGGTTAGGGGTGTTAGTCGTAATTCTATTGGTAAAACGAAAATATTTATTACCAAGGTATATTTTACCAATCTTTTTCAACTTGTTCAGGGGGACTGATTGCACGGCGAAGTTGCGCTTCAAGTTTTTTCTTTTCGTCTTGACGAGCTTGAACACGACGCATTAAACCACGAGCCTGAGCATCGGTAAGTTCTTCATTATCTTTTTGTGCTTGTTGTTGGACCTGCTTCTCCTGCTCATCTTCTTGAGCTTGCTCTTCTTGTTGATTATTTTCCTCTTCTTTCTCGGATTGGTCTTGCTCGTTTTGCTGGTCCTGTTTATCTTGCTCTTCTTGTTTTTCTTGTTCAGACTTCTCTTGTTCGTTTTGTTCTTGTTTATTTTTATCTTGTTCCTGATTCTGCTTGTTTTTATCTTTATTGTTTTGATTATCCTGGTTCTGATCCTTATTTTGGTTCTTGTCTTGCTTTTGATCCTTGTTCTGATCCTGGTTCTGATCCTGGTTCTGATCTTGCTTCTGATCCTGTTGTGAATCGTCTTTGAGTATCTCTTCTAACAAGCGGAGAGCTTCTTTTTGCGAGGTTAAAGATTGTTCAAGTTGTGAGTTCTTTATATCTTGCGTTGCTTGTTCGATCAATGGCGGTATCTTTGGACCGAGTTCAATAGCGGTATTGCACATTTTTCGAATTTTTTGTATCTGTTGATCTTCGGGGCTTGAGGATTGATTCGTATCTGAGGCGGCGTCAGGCTGTTGCAATGCATCCAGCGCCTCTTGCAGATTGTCGGCAGAATTGTTGAGCGTAACCGCTGGCTTGTTAGAACCTGAACCCGGTTTTTGATCCGGGGGAAGGGCGGCTAACATGGCTTTAGCCTTAGGAACGATGGTTTGCGTCCATGGCAAAATCATGTCTTCGCTAAAGATGTGTTCGTCAAGTCTGATTTGATCAAGTTTAGTTTTATACGCATCTTGATTTGTTTTATCAGCGTTGGCTGACGTATCTTTATTGGCAGCTTTTTTAATTCGTTTTTCGGTTGCGGCAATTACGTCTTTTTGCTGCTTTATGGCTCGAGAAACGGCGTCTTGAAGAGTTGATAAACTCAAGAAAACGTTGTCCAGGGTTTGGTAAGATTCTTTTTGAGCGCCAGACGCTGAATCGGAGTTGCGATTATACAGCTCTTGAGCGGATTTTTCCAAAGAAGATTGTGAGTCTTTGATCCACTTTTCAATTATCGGTTTGATCTGCTCTACCTGAGCCTTCTGTTGAGGAGATAATGTTGACGGCGTTGGCGATTGTTCATCAGTTGACTCTTGTCCTTCTAAGGCTTTAAGAGTTTTGTCTAATAAGATCTCTGCTTTTTGAATGGTGTCTGACTGTTGAGAAGCCATTTGGAAATAATCCTGTCTTGTAACAAGTGAATCTTCTTTCAGTCCTAAACGTTTGATTGCCGAATATGTTTTGAGAATTTCATTTTCGACGTCAACAGCATATTCCAAAGCTTTTTTCTTATCTGCATTCTTTTTTAGGTCTGCCATCTTCCATGCATCTTCCCATTGTTGACTAATTGTAAGGATGCGTTCCAGTTTTTGAGTAACGTCTGAGTAGTCGGGGGTAACGTTTAGGATAGCCCTCCATTGAGAAACCGCATTATTGATATTTGATCGGACTTCTTCTCGTTTATCGGGTTCAAGTTGATTCGGATTTTGACCTGTTTTGAGATTGGCAATGTGAGCGTACAAACAACCTAAATCGTATTTGGCGCGTAACGCGATTTCTTTGTCCTGCGCTCCAGCAACGATTAAATATAATTCGATTGCCTTGTCATATTGCCCCGCTTTATCTAAACATCGAGCTAAATTGTATTGATTTAAAAGTAAGTCTTCATTTTGTTCCTTTGTTTTTGCATTGGCAAGCAGGGAATCGACGATTTTTTGGTATTTTTCTGCCGCTTGCGTATAGCGTTTGGCTTCGTAATCTTTTTGAGCTGACAATGACGTTGCAGCTTCCGATTGAGCAAATAACGTTTGCGGCAAAATAATAAATAATAACAACAGGGAACGTATTAAGTTTGTATTCATTTTCATTTTTCAGTTTGAGCGTCTTTTTCGCCCAGTTTGAATTCTCGTTGACGCTTTCTGTCGGAAATCAGGACGTATCCGAATAAAAATATAATGCCGGCAGCCAGGAACCACTGGTACTGTTCTCGATATCGAATTCGTTCTTCGACGTCGTCTGTACTGCGTTTGAGTTTGCTTAAATGTTGTTTGTATACCTGTCCTAAATCGTAATTCTTCGTCCCAGCAGGGATATAGACGCCTTTTCCCGCTAAAGCGATTTTTTGTAACAAACCTTCATCGGCTTTGCTAAAAACTTCACGACCGCTTTTATCTTTGAGGAACGATTTGTTATGTCCTTCAATTACGGGGATTCTCGCACCTTCTTTGGAATCCCCAATTGACATGGTAAAGACTCTCATATTTTTTGCCGCAGCAGCGGCAGCGGCTTCTACAGGTAAAGATTCATGATCCTCTCCGTCAGTGATAAGCAACATTGCTTGATCCCTGTCTGTTCGGGGCGGCATAGCTTCCATTGCCAAGCGAATAGCGTCGCCCATAAGCGTTCCACCACGAGGCGCAGACTGCGTGTCGATGTCGTTTAACGCTTGTTTGAAGAACCCCTGATCAACTGTAAGTGGAACTTTCAAAAGCGGTTTGCCGGCAAAGATAATAAGACCAACGCGCTCGCCTTTGAACTCCTTAAGCAGATCCAAACAGTCTGCTTTTGCTTTTTCTAACCGGCTTGGCAGGACGTCTTGAGCGTCCATCGATTTTGAGACGTCAAGTAAAATAAACATATCGGCGCCTCGCCGTTGAACTTGCTCATAATAAACGCCAAAACGCGGACGAGCCAAGGCTATAATAAAAAACGTTAGCACTAAAAGCAGGCACAATGTTTTAAACGCTGCTGCCGTACCAGATAATTTTGGCGCCAAACGCTCTTGAGCGCCAGGGTCGATAAAACGATTCAAGGCTTTACATCGGCTATGAAACGAATAGTATGCCAATGCGGCTATAACCGGTTCAAGCCAAATTAACGTTAGTACTGACGGATTATCCCAGTTCATATTTTAAGTTTATTCCTTAAGGAATTGATCGAAATCGAGTTGTTATTAAAAGCACATACCCTAAAATCAATATTAAGCTTATCCATACAGGCAGAGAGAAACGCTCTTTGTAATGAGTGTATGTAAGCCCTTCAATCTTTGTTTTTTCGAGCTTGTCAATCTCTTGATATATTTTTTCTAATGCGGTTGTCGACTGGGCATTGAAATACTTGCCTCCGGTTTGCTTAGCGATTTCTTTAAGCGTTTTTTCATCCAATCGCATAATGCCTTTTTGCATAATAATGCGACCATTGGAAAGCATTGTTGGCACATCGGTTAAACCATTGGAGCCGACGCCGATGGTATATACTTTTATGCCATATTTTTTTGCCAGCGCAGTTCCCTGTTCAGGGGTTAATTCGCCAGCGGTTTGTTCGCCATCCGATAGAAAAATCATAATCTTGGATTTTTCTTTTGCATTTCTTAATCGTTCAACGCCCTCTGCCAATGCGTCTCCAATGGCAGTGCTGTTTTCTTCCTGAACCAGTCGTTCGTTTAACAGCCGACCGAACTTGTCATAAATAGGGTCAGAAATCTTAACCTCATCCAGGACGTGAATCAGGGCGTCATGATCGAGAGTTAACGGACAGCGAGCTTCAGCATAACCGCCAAATGAAATTAGACCGATGTTGTCGTTTGGGCGTCCTTCTAATGTTCCGTCTCCAATAACAAATCGTTTGAACACGTCTTTAATAGCTTCTAAACGATTGACTCTTTGCCCGTTAACTTTGAAATCCAAAGCGCGCATAGAACCACTTCTGTCGATAACCATTTCAATCGCAATTCCTTCCGTCTGAACGCGAAATTCATCTTCGCCTTGTCTTGGTCGAGCCAAGGCTATTATAGCGCATGCGCCGGCTATAAAAAGCAGGTAAGGTAAAAAACGTTTGATTACCAGTGAAAATGTTACTGGTAAAGAACGCAACGCTTTGACGTCAGGGAACAATATTGCCGCGGTTCCGCTTTTAATGCGGCAAAAAACCGGATAAAGCGAAACTACTGCCCATGGAATAAGGAGTAAAAGCCATAGCGGCGAATGAAATTCAAAGTTCGTGTCCATTATTATTTTTGTGAGTTATCTGGCATACTCTGTTTGTTGTGCCATGTGCGACTCCATTTTCTTTTGAATTGAAGGATTCTTGGAAATCCATTTCTGCCTAGCCGATTGGAGGAATGTCATTCAGATCGGGGGTCTGTTCCATTTTTATGCAAATAAATTCTTCTGCTTTAGTAATTGCTTCATTGATTCCCGCTTCGCCTGGATCGTATTTGGCAAATTTGACCATGTCTGCCGATTCGAGAAAATGCTTAAGTCGAATCTGCTCGACGTCTGAAAAAACGTTTCCTTGACTGATTTGATGGAGGAATTCCTCGGTTGTGAGTTCAGGAGCGTTAATTAATGTTGTACGTTCAATGAATTCTCGGACGATTCCGGTTAATTCGACAAAAAATAACTTTACATCACGATGGGCTAATCCGGACTCTAGCAGAGTTTTCATCCGTTCCATAGCCAATTCGTATGGTGATTTTGTTTTTTCTTTTTCCGAAGACTTTTTTTGATTGAAAAAAGCCGACCAAATGAAAATAATAATTATGATTGCTGCAATAGCGTAAAAAATGTATGGCAGAATTTTTTTTCGATTTTGAAGAAGATCGTTATCGGATTCCAGTCCATTAAGATTTTTTTCGTTTGCAGCAAGATGTGAGACAACGTTAACTTCAAGCGGCTTAACTTCTACATAACCCGGTTTGCCGCTGCGATCCTGATAGTATATTGGCCAGGCAGGAATAACCTGTTTTCCAATTTTGGTTGGACGTAAAACAAGCTGAAATTCGTGCGTTGTAGGACTGGTTTGTTGAATTTCAGATGATGCAACGATCCAGTTTCCCCATTTTGAGGGCAATGGCGCAGGCGGTAAAATGCAACCTTCTGGCACATGAACGGTAATAGTCCATTTAACATCGCTGGCGAGCGTTACGTTTTCCAGGCTGGACGTTGTTGACTCAACAGTAACGGCAGAATTGGCATTGGCGTTTGATTCTGTTACAGAGTCTTTCGTTTGGGCTATCGCGCAACTAACCAGCGCCAGCGCCGTAAGCCATATCGACAGGCGAGTTTTTAAGTATATCATATTTGTATATTTAACAAAACAGAGAAATCGTTATTATACGTTAATTTCTCATTCTTCTTTCACGCATATCAAAAAAGCGTCGTAGTTCATCAATTGAATCGGACTGTGTATTTAGTTTTAATTGGTCAACATTTGAACGTCGAAGCAAATCGTTGATTTTTTCGTCTCGCTTTTGGGCGTTTTGAGCGAATAACTCTCGAACTGCTTTTGATCGGGCGTCAAGTTCCAATACTTCACCAGTTTCCGCATCTTCAAGAGTGATAAAACCGACGTCAGGAAGTTCATATTCGCGTCGATCGTTGACTCGCAGGGCAACTAAGTCGTGTCTGCGATTAGCAACGGTAACAGCTTTTTGGGAAAGTTCGCCGTCGAGATCGGAAATGAGAAACGCTACTGCACGCCGTTTGAGCACTTTTGACATAAATTCCAAAGCCGAGGAAACGTTTGTTTCTCTGCGAACAGGGGTGATGGTTACCAGCTTTTGAATCATCGACAGCGTATAAGATTTTCCCTTACGCGGCGGCAGGTATTCTATAACGTTGTCAGCAAAAGTAATCATGCCGATTTTATCGTTATTTTTTAAGGCTGAAAACATTAAAACTGAAACCACTTCTATCATGGCGTCAAGTTTTGATTTGTCTGTTGAGCCAAAAACGCCTGATGCGGAAATGTCAACCAGGAACAGGATTGTCAGTTCTCGTTCTTCACAATAGCGTTTAATAAACGGTTCTCCGGTTCGAGCGGTAACGTTCCAGTCGATATCGCGAATATCGTCTCCGGGTTGGTATTGACGCACTTCGTCAAATTCCATGCCACGACCGCGAAAGACGCTTTTATATTGACCTGCCAGCAGATCGTCAACGCGTCGATTTGCGACAATTTGTAAACGACGCACCTTCTCTGCCGTGATGCCGATTGAAGATAATGCCGACTGGTTTGAATTGGATTTATTCATGATTAGGGAGTGGGAGCAGAAAGCGGGATGTAGTTTTCTGCTCTCTATTTCCGATTCTCTGATATTTATGGAACTGGAACAGCTTGAAGCACTGCGTCAATTATATTTTCGGATGTAAGTCCTTCCGCCTCGGCTTCGTATGTGGGGATAACCCGGTGACGAAGTACGTCGTATGCAACGTCTTTGACATCCTGGGG
>JAZQDP010000439.1:0-2602 GCA_045546875.1 Thermoguttaceae bacterium
ACCGCGTCGGCCGTGGCGGCAGCTGGTACTACGGCGCCGGGGTCTGCCGGTCGGCGTACCGCGACTTCTACGATCCCGGTAACCGGGGCGATGACTTGGGTTTCCGGCTCGTAAAAGGTCAATAATCCTTTCGGAAAATTAGCGAATGTGTCGTGACCGCAGTCGCAGCGCCCGCCCGAGGCGGTAGCCGGGCGAGGCGCCGACAAGGTCTGACACAGAGCATAATTTTCCGAACAAAATTTAAAAATTTTTTCAGACAAAGCTCTGTAGCGCCATATAAACCAGTTAAAAACAACTTAATGCAATTCAAGATTTTTCAAATTCTATCGACGGATAAAGCTGCTGTAGAAGAGTTAAATCTGTTTTTACGTAGTCATCGCGTTGTATCTGTTCAAAAAGAGTTTTCTTTAATAGGAGACGCTTGTGTTTGGAATTTCTGCGTTGAATATCTGGATTTGGAATCTAAATCGGAATTTAGAAACCGTAAAAGCGACTCAATAGACTATAAAGATATTTTGTCTCCGTCAGAATTTGAAACGTTTAATCAGCTTCGGGATTTACGGAAGGAACTTGCGCAGAAAGAAGGCGTTCCCGTCTACTCGGTTTGTACAAACGAACAGATTGCGGCTATGATTCAAAACCGCTGTGATTCTCTTGGCGCGCTGAAAAAGCTTCCCGGATTTGGCGAAGGAAAAGCTGATAAGTACGGAGCGGCGTTTTTGAAAATTCTTTTAACTCTTGAAAATAAGAAAACCGATGAAACGAGCGGGGAATCTGACAACTCGGATAGCGGAACAGGACAACCTGCTTCTGGCGTGGTTGAAGGCGATAAAGGGGAAACGCGATAAAGACGTTGTTTTGAAATATCGTGAGAATTTAGACGCGAATTTGGAACGATTGGCGTCTTCTTTATTCTCTGGCGAGAAGGTTTGGGGACCGTATTATTCTTTTACAATTTTCGATCCCAAAGAGCGTATTATTAAAGTTGCTCCCTTGGAAGACCGAATTGCTCATCATGCGATAATGAATGTCTGTGAGCCGATTTTTGATGCTTTTCAAATTCACGATTCTTACGCGTGCCGAAAAGATAAAGGACAGCAAAGAGCGTTATTTCGATCCGTTGAGTTTTCCAGAAAGAACAAATGGTATCTTAAATGCGATGTTCGGAAGTATTTTGACAGTGTATCTCATTCCGTTTTGCTTGAATTGCTTGAACGGCGATTTAAAGACAAAAATTTGCTGGAAACGTTTACAAATTTGATAGAATCGTACCATTTTATGCCTGGACAGGGCATTCCAATTGGCAATTTAACGAGTCAATTTTTTGCCAATCATTATTTGGGTCAGTTGGACTATTATGTCAAAAGAACGCTAAACGTTAAAGCATACGTTCGATATATGGACGATTTTATCTTCTGGGGCAGTCATGACGAATTGCATCGTATTCATGAATTGACAGAGAAATTCTGTACGGAGCAATTGTTTCTAAACCTAAAACCTGTTCAGCTGAACCGAACTGACAGGGGTATGCCATTTTTAGGATTGCGCGTATATCCGAATTCGATTCGTCTTTCTCATCGTGCGCGATACCGATTTCGAGATAAAGTCAAGGAAAATGTTTCAGATTTGAGTTCAGGGGTATTGTCAGTATCAGATTTTAGCGCTAAAATGAATTCGTTGATCGCTTTTATACGCTTTGCGAAGAGTTTGTCTTTTTGTCAGCGTGTATTTCGCGACAATGGGATTTGTCCGTAATGGCTCCAACCGCGTCAACCGTGGCGGCAGCTGGAACAACAACGCCAGGAACTGCCGGTCGGCGAACCGCAACAACAACGATCCCGGTAACCGGAACAATAACTTGGGTTTCCGGCTCGTAAGCTTAATAATCAAAGACAGGATAATCAAAGGATTATTGACCAGGACAAATTCCTGTTCGCATTTATGCGACTAAACCATTTTGAAAACGTCATGCTAGTAGTAGTTGCGAACGTCTGACGTTTTTATTTTTGTAAAAATTTCAAATGTGTGACGCTTTCGGAGCGCCAGAGCGCAGCCCTCGCTTTTACTGCCAATTCCGACGAGAATCTCGAAAATGTGATTCACCGCCAGTTACGCTGGAACAACCGATTTGCGGGCGTATCGAGAAACTAACGCGAGCTATCGCTCGCTTTTAGAAAGCGAGAGTTTCGCTAACGCTGCACTCTCGCACTCCGGCGGGGGACAACGTAAACCGCCGCGCAGTGTTCATGCCAAAACGACGAAGCCAACAACCTCCCCCGGATGTAGCCCGGCTTCGGGCTACTTGCCAGGACTAAAAACACTCTTGATACGTAGTCGAAAACGATTCCGGGGCGCGGACTTACGTCCGCATTTTTTCTTGGCGGATAATATCCGCCTCCCAGAGATTCAAGTTGTAGCCCGAGCCGGGCTACATCCAGGGGACGTTTTCGGCTACGCAATAAATCGTCTCACCCTTCTAACAAAGCGTAATTCCGCTTTCTCCGTTCGCTTCATTACCGCCTTTCAATTTCTTTGCGAACTTTGCGTGAGGTTTAATAACCGTTCGCCCTTGGCGAACTGCGTAATTCCGCTCACTCCGTTC
>JAZQDP010000440.1:0-6640 GCA_045546875.1 Thermoguttaceae bacterium
GTATATTTACACTAAACTCCTTTTCAAAATCAAGATATATGAAGTTAGCGTCTACCCCACAATCAGCAGCTCACATTATGAATCTATATCAGATGATTGAACAGGCATCTGACGGGTCTGTTATTACAATTCCGACAGGAGAATATTATCTTGACAAGCCGTTAGAACTCAACAAGAACGTCAATCTTATTGGGGAAACTGGTGACCCGGCAGACGTAGTAATTTGCGCCAACGATGGAGCCGCTATTGTAATCTCCGCTCAAAAAGCCAGGGTTAATTCTATAACATTTACCAATAAGACAGCCAAAGAAGTTGAGTTATCTTCAGACATAGTCAGTTCTTCTGTCGTAGTTGTCAATGCCGGCGAGTCAGAAATTGGCAACTGCGTTATTTTTGGCAAGGGAGACGGGTTGACGATTACCGGTTCTGACACCGCCCCAATTATTCGCTATTGCAAAATTCGGGACTGCACGTGCGGCGGCGTCTGGATTTTCTATAACGCGAGAGCTTTGCTGTATCACTGCAACATATCTCATTGCGGTCATGCCGCCCTTGCCGTTTGTTCTCAATCGGCTGTAAAAGCGCTTAATACCGAAATTCATCACAGTTGCAATCTTGGCGCATATATTTATCAAAACAGCTTTGCTCGTTTTGTCGATTGCAAATTTCATCATAACGTATTGTCTGGTATAGAATTAAGAAACGAAAGCGATTGCGTTTGCGAGTCTTGCGAAATGTCGTCCAACCAGGAGCACGGCATTTGCGTCTGGGGTAAATGCAATGGATTGTTTGAACAATGCGACATTCATGATAACTCATCAATTCAGGTCGTGAGCATTGAAAGTCAGCCTCAGTTTGTGGAGTGCAAAATTCATGAATCGCCCTCTGTTGGAGCGCTTTTCCATGCGAACAGTTCAGGACAGCTTAACTCCTGTGAAATCTACAATACCGCGGACGTAGCTATTGCGTTATCAGAATATTCTGACACGTTGGCAATCGATTGCATTATCCATCATTCCAGACAGGCTGGCATTATGTGTATTATGGATTCCCATGGCAGATTTAATAATTGCGAAATCTTTTTATGCAATGCCGGCGGAATTCTCGTTGCGGAACATTCCGCGCCAACGTTTATCGATTGTTCAATTTATCATAATAAAATATTTGGAATTCAGATTATCGACAACGGATCAGGCAAATTTTATAACAACAACTTTTTTGACAATGGCGGGCAAAACTGGGTTATAGAAGATTCCGCAGGAGAAATAGTCAGAGAAGATAATTCTCCAAACTGGTAAACTGACCATCCAAAGGATCTGCAGCGCCTTTCACGCTATCAGCCGCAAGCAAGTTATACTTGAGAGAGAACCCTAATTCCTTGAGTCAGTCATTTCGAGGTGGAGGTGCAGGAGAAAGAGTATGTGTGGCGGAGCAGGGGTAGCGTTTTTTGTTATTGATTTATTCGCATACCCGGAGGCTAACGCCCGCCGGGTATAAAAATGTCGCACTTTCAGGACTAAAATTGATTGTCCCCTTCTCATCAAACAAAACTCGTTCACATTTTCCTCTCACAATAATTTGAACACTCCCATTGCTAAATTTCTTCTCATGTGGGGGGGTGCAAGAAGTTGATTTTGTGTTATACTATTGTAAGCGTAATATTAATAAATTATCATTTTTCGATAGTTATAAAATTTACGCGTTATACTCGATCTCCAGATGACATAATTTGATTATTCGATATTATAATCATGGCAATTCGCATTCGTTGTTTTCAATGTCAGGAAGAAATTAAGCTGGATTATCCGCAAGCAGGGGAAAACGTATTTTGTCCATATTGCGGTCAGCGCCTTATTTCGAATTTTCCACAATCAGCCGCAAATTCACACCGATGCCCGGAATGTAACGAGAATATCAGCATTTCCAGAGTCTCCGTTCCTTGCCCTGATTGCGGTACGCTGTATCACGAATCTTGCAATCAAAAGCGATTGTCTCAAGGTCGAGAGTGCAAGGTCTGCGCCCAAGCAAACGCACAGACGCCATTTTCCAACCCTATTATATCGGCTCCCGCTCCACCCCAATCGCCGCAAATATCATACGGAACCGCTTTAGACCAATCGTCCTCAGCGCCACAAACCCCGACGCAAGGCGTATTCTCTCGTATTTTTCAAAACATTTCAAATTATTTTAACAAACAACGACAAGACCATAATTCCAGTTTCGACCAATTTTCTCAAAACGACGGCAATGAATCTAATTCGTCATCGCAGAACGTTCCCCCTATTCCTCCATGTTCACGCTGGAGTTCAAGCGACAATTTACAGTCCGCCAATGCGTCGAACGTTTCAAGCGCTCAACAGAACAACTCCCCTGCCCCGACACATCCAAATCTTTCAAACGGCATTTCACAAATCCGTTCGTTTTTTGCAAGATTATTTTATTATCTTCCGACGTGTATATCAGGCATGATTCTCTTATACCTTGGGAAAAATCTGTTTGAATCAAATCTCTTTCAAAACGCTTCAATCTTCGGTTGCGCCTTGATGTCTCTTGGGATTATTTTCCTTCTCTTTAGAACGCCCTTGACAAAACGTCTTTTGGCATTGACGGGAATCTTTTCTCTGCTAATCGGAACATCAGCGCTAGGATCCAGCGCCTACCTGCATTTTAGTTCGCCTCAAATTGAACCCTCCTTCTTTAAATCGCTGGTTGTAACGGGAATGTTGTTATTGACGCTGTTTATAATGTCTCGCTGGAACGCTGCGCCGAATGACCGCGCTGTCAATTCGAAACTGTCAATTCTCGTTCCGATAGGATTGTGCGTTATTTTGGGAATGACGGCAATTGGCGCGTGGGGGCAATTCAGGTCAACCAAATTGCATGACGTTATCGATTCTCTGGCGCGACGGGGCGTCTCGGATGCGCAATACCTGTTGGGAAATTACTATCTTGATGAAAAATTGCCAGACTTTAACGAAGAAGAAGCATTAAACTGGTTAGACAAAGCCTCTGAACAAAAGCATATTTTAGCCTGCGCGAAAGCCGCTCCGATGCACTTTCAGGGTGTTGGCTGCGATATTCCTGACGCTGATACGGCATTTCGCTATTGGGAAACAGCCGCCAACGGAGGCAATGTAGAATCTATGGTTCGACTTGGGGACTGTTACGCTAACGGGGATGGATGTCAACGCTCTCCTGTTGATGCGGCAAAATGGTATTTAGAAGCTGCAGGAAAGAGTTCTGCTGAAGGACAGTATAAATTGGCGTGTTTGTATTTTAAGGGCGAAGGAGTCGCGGCAAACAATTCTGAAGGTCGATATTGGCTCGAAAAAGCCGCTGAAGGCGATTACCTAGAGGCAATGTACGAATTTGGAGTAAGAAACGTTTTAGGAACCGGAATGCCTGTTAATTACAATCTTGGATTGGACTGGCTGGAACGCGCCGCGCTAAAAGAACACCCAGAATCAAAAGAGTTCATATACCAGTTTTATATCAATGGAGAAGGTCTGGAAAAGGTTCCTGACAGAGCGATAACCTGGCTTACGAACGAATCTGAACGTTCCGAGCAGGCGCGAAACGCTCTCAATCGCTTTTTTATTGACAATAACGGATTAAAAACACGTCCTAATCAGGGGGCGCAATGGCTCTTGCAGGAAGCGAAAAGAAATAACGCTACGGCTCAATGTTTGCTTGGAGAATGTTATCGCGATGGAATCGGCGTTTCGCAATCGGATACGTTAGCGGTAAAATGGTTTAAGGAAGCCGCAGAGCGCGAATATCCAAAAGGACAATATAACTTGGGAATGGCATACCTTAACGGCTCTGGCGTTGAGGAGGATCCACAATCGGCGTATGAATTATTGTTAGCTTCTGCAAACAATGGCTGTGTGGACGCTATGTACGAATTAGGAAACTGCTATTTCCAGGGAATTGGAACGGGACAGGACAAACCAGATGGCGCTCAATGGTTTTACAAAGCAAACGCAGGAGGCGATAAACGACCAATCAAAATACTGGACGAATATTTTATAGAACAAAATGGCATATTGGAAGCGCCTCAATTAGCGATTCAATGGCTTCAGAAACGCGCTGAACAAGGCGTGAAAGAAGCTAAAGAGAAGTTAGACGATTATTACGTCTCGGAAGATGGTCTGGCTAACAATGCGGACGACGCCATTGCCGTACTGCTTAAACGCGCCAAAGCAGGCGATTTGAAGTCGCAAACCCAACTCGGAAAATGTTATTTACTCGGTTCAGGCGTATCGAGAGATTATAACGCAGGGGTAGAATGGCTCTATAAAGCTGCGCTTCAGGATTATCAGCCCGCCATTAAACTGTTGGATCAATATACGCTTGCAGGAGGACAGCAAACGCCGGAATTCAATATCAAATGGCTTACCCGCCGTGCTAAAGAGGACAGTCAGCCTGCACAGCTTTATTTGGGTAATTACTATCTGGACGAAACGAACAACCCGGAAAACTTCAATCCGGCACAAGGAACGTTTTGGTTAGAAAAAGCTGGAGAGTCCGGTTCGTCAAAGGCTCTAAAGCAGCTGGAAAATTTCTATTTGTCGCCCTCGGGCATTCAAAATGCGCCCACCAAATGCGTCGAATGGCTAAAGAATCAAACAGACAACGCAACCGCTCAGTATTTGCTTTCTCAATACTATCGTAAAGGAGTCGGCGGCTTGGCGCCAGACGTAACTATAGCAAACACTCATCTTAAAAATGCCGCTTCTCTTGGAAACAGCGACGCCCAATTTGAGCTGGGGCATAGTTTGATCGCTGGTTCTGCGGGAGGTTCCGCCAGTCCTCAAACTGGATATCCATGGATTCAAGCAGCTGCAAAAAATGGCAACGTTCAAGCCCAATATGAAGCTGGCATTTGCAATCTCAATGGCGTTGGGACTTCGAAAAACGAGAAGAACGCAGTGGCTTATTTTGAAATGGGCGCAAAACAGGGAAACGCCAAATCGCAGTACATGCTGGGAAAATGTTTAGCTCAAGGCAGCGGGACGGAGAAGAACGATTATCGCGCCGCAGAGATGTTTAAATCTGCCGCAATGCAAGGCGTTCCAGAAGCCAGTTATGAATACGCTCTGTGTTGTCGAGACGGACGCGGATGCGATGTAAATAAAGCAACCGCCTGGCAGTATTTTTGCAAAGCCGCCTCGGGGGGCGTTGCCGCTGCCGAATGTGAAAAAGGAAAATGTCTGCTTAAGGGGGAAGGAACTGCCAGAAATTTGGACGAAGGATTCCGCATTCTTGAGATGGCTGCAACGGGAGGAAGCAAAGACGCTCAACTGGTTCTCGATGAGTTTTGCCTTAACGATTCCACGGCAATGACTCTGATTCCTCAACAGGCAACCACCTGGTTAATTCAACGTTCTAACGATGGTTTGACAGACGCCGGCGTCCTGCTTGACAAACTGTATGTTAGTCACGGAGACGTTAATAATATGCCGGCTGCAGGAATTGCCTGGGTTGAACAATCTGCAAAAAATGGCAACGCTCAAGCTCAGCTCAAGTTGGCAAACCATTATAAAAACGATTCAATGCAATCAAAAGACGTTTTCACTCTTTATCAAAAAGCGTCACAAAAGGGCGAAGGAAACCCGGAGGCGATATACAATCTTGGGATGTGTTACGATCAGGGTCGCGGTACAAAAATCAGCAAGGTCAACGCCCAAAAATGTTTTGAAATTGCTGCGAAAAAAGGATATCCTTTAGCCAATCAGGCGCTTGGTCGTTATTATTATTTCGGCGAAGATGGGATTGAGCGGAACTATTCAAAAGCTGTTACAAACTTAACGATAGCAGCCAACGCAGGATTACTTCAATCGCAATATCTGCTCGGAACGTGCTATCAATACGGTAAAGGGGCGCCAAAAAATCTAACCCTTGCCGTTAAATGGCTAACCGATTCTGCCCAAAATGGAGACGTTGACGCGCAATCACAGTTGGCGGATTGTTACCTTAATTTGGGTCAACCTGAGAATGCCATTCATTGGCTCAAAGAAGCGGCTAAACAAGGCAACGCCTTGGCGCAAAGAAACCTGGGACTTTGTTACCTCAACGGAAAAGGCGTTTATCAGGACTTGTCTAAAGCCGTTGACAATCTAAAATTGGCAGCAAATCAAAATGACGTTTGCGCGTTGGCTGAGATGGGAGAATTGCTGTTCACTGGAAAAGGCGTCAAAAAAGACGAATTTGAAGCGGTGCGAATGTTACGAAATGCATTAACGCCTATAACCGAATTCCCGCAAGGACATCCAAAGGCTTATTATCTTTTAGGGAAAGCTTATATGGAAGGAAGCGGAGTAAACAAGAATTTCAAAACGGCAGAGGAGTACCTCCAAAAAGCTGTCGATTTAGGCTCTAAAGAAGCTAACATGGAATTGCAGGATTACTATGTAAAAAACGGCATGGAAGAAAACCCCGAAAAAGCGATTCGTTACATTCAAACCAGAGCGGAAGCTGGCGACCCTGTAGCTCAGTTCAATTATGGAAAATGTTTTCTGGACGGATCTGGCGTTAAAAAAGATTTGCAAATTGCTTTTTCGTGGTTTGAAAAATCGGCAAAACAAAACAATGCGGATGGTTTATATATGTTAGGTTTGTGTTACTATCAAGGTTGGGG
>JAZQDP010000441.1:0-16781 GCA_045546875.1 Thermoguttaceae bacterium
ATTAGCGCTATTGCTTCTACTTATAACGCATGGAAAAAAGAACGTGACATGTTAAGAGAGATAAAATTCTTTCAAGGCGAATATTGGGCGGCAGTTAAATATACTACTATGATGAATGTAAAAAATGCCAGTTCAACATATATGCTAGCCGCTTCAATCAAAGTACATACAACGTCAGAGCTTTCCAGAATGTATGCCACATGGTTATCAACTAACGCGCTTTTGGCTAATGCCGCAGGTCAAAAAGTTGCAACTGTTGCCGGTTGGGGGCTTGCAATAGCAACAAAGGCGGTGGCAAATGCTTATTTATTGCTAACGAAAATTTCGCCAATGGGTTGGATAATGGGAATAGGTACCGCGCTTGTTGGTTTAATAGCGTATTTTGCTGGTGGCGAATCGGCAGCGACAAAATATGCCCAGTCAATGGAAAAATTGCGAGAACAAAACGAGAATATGCGCCAAACGCATGAATTGTATGCCCAGCGTTTGGAACAATTAAACAAAAAGGAAAAACTCTCTGCAACAGAAAAAGAGGAAACAAGTAAAATTGTTTCGCAGTTGAATGAAAAATATAAAGATTTAGGATTGCAAATAGATCCGCTGTCCGGTAAAGTCATCAACGCAAAAGGCGCGATTGTTTCGTTGCGCGAGGTGATGCAGCAGGCAGCGCAAACCGACATAAACAATTCAATCGAAGCCCTTAATAAGCAGTTAAATGAATTGCAGAGCAAAAAAGGAACCTGGGGAACGTGGTGGGCAGCTACTCTGACTTTTGGCTATGTGGATAATTCAGATGAAATCCAGCAGAAAATTGATGAGACTGTTGAAAAAATCTCCAAGCTAACCCAAGAGAAGACCAAAAAGGAAATTGAGAAGAATCAATACTCAATGGAATATGCGACAGCTGAAAACGAATTAAATAAACTTTTGGACAACGATCGAAGATCAGAAATGTCTGAGATTGGCAGGCAAGCTGACGATATTGACAAGGAATTCAAAAAAAGAGAAGACCTACTGAATATTCTTATTAAGGAGGCAGAAGCGAAAGAACGCCTGAATCTCCTGACTTCCCAAGAAAAGAAACTGTTGCAACAGCGTAAAGATATGCTGTATAATCTGGATGATGAGAAAAATACAAGAATAACTCAGTTGTATGACGATAGAGATAAACAAACAAGGTCTGAACTCAATGCTCAGTTGAGTAAATTTGACGAAAAAGATGAGCAAGACGCTCAAAAAAACATGTCAGAGTCAGAAAAAAAGATCGCTGCAATTCGCAAAGAATTTGAAGAACGAAAGAAACTTTTGATGACCTATCTAAAAGAAACTCAATATAAAAAGAATTTATCAGAAGAAGAAAAAGAGACGCAAAGAAAACGTCTGGAACAATTAAAGAGCCTGCAAACGACATATGCAGCCAGAATAGAGGAAATAAAGAAAGCTGATGAAGCCGCAAAAGAAACAGCTAAACAATCGGAGTTAGCGTCTTTGAATAAATCTTTTGCCGACCGTCGGCAAGCGGAAAAAGATAAAGCGTTGGAACAAAAATGGAATGATATGGCTCAGCGGAATCCCAACAATGCCGTCCAAATTGCGGAAAACAATGTTGGACAATTGAAAAAGTCAACTGAGGAAGCGTATCAAAAGCTGGAAGAAATGATTCAGTCCGGAGCAACCGACGAAGACAAGAAGGCGCAGCAAGAAAAAATTAACATGATGGAAAATGAACTGGCTGTCTGGAACCGTCGGCGCGACGACTTGACAATTGGAAGACTGAGAAACGCTCAACCCAGCGCATTCTCCCAGCCGTCCATTGCAGTGGCGGGGTCGCTAGACGCTCAGCGTAAATTCCTGGAAAACCAGCAGGCGAACAAGGGCAATCCGATGGTTAAAATCGGTGAAGAACAGGTAAACTGGCTAGAAAAGATATTTAATCAGCAGGTTAATTTGAACAACAACTTTTCATTGGAAGGCGTATAATGGCAGAAGTAATTGGAGCAACTACCGGCTCGGCGGAACTGGAAAAATCAATCCAGAAAAATGGTCTTTTGTGGAAGGTCAGCCGTTCTTTTACCAGAGATTATCTGGTTTTGGCGGATTCGTGCGACGAATCGACAGAAAGCATCCTCAGCGTTGTGCCGCAACCGTTGGTCTATTATCGACCAAGCAACTCCTACGATAATAAATTGATGGTTCAGGCTCTTATCGGTCCCATTCCGGGAGCGTTTATCTGCAAATCCGTTAAGATCAAAGAAGTTGACACGACCACGCACCCGACGACTGGTCTGCTGACAACCGTCAGTCGCATAACCTGCGAATTCGACAACGATTTTCGGTTGGATCCGTTGGAAATGGAACCGCAGGTCAAAGTTACCTGTGAGAATGTGGAACGAGCTTTGGAATACGACGTTGTCAATGGCAAGCCGGTGAGAACGGTTCCAGGCGAGAAACTGCCAGCGGTAACGGCAGATACTGTTATTTGTCTGGAAATCACCCGCTTTGAAGCCTTCCCCTATCCGATGAACAATATCCGTCAATACAAGAATACGGTATGTTCCGGGAGTTTCTGGGGCGCTCCGGCATACCACGCATTGTTGGACGACATCTCTTTTGACGTCGTAGACGTTGAACTGACGGACGAAATCAAAAAGAAATTTGCGCAAGTGCATTATCGAATCAAATTCCGATTTGAGGAAGGCGTCAGCGAACCGTGGAAACTGCGAACGCTGCATTATGGAAATCTGCGTTATGAAAAGCAGGGAGAAGCCCCCATCCGGAATGTGGACGATTACAACAAACCTTGCCCATGCAATCTGGACCAAAATGGATTTAAGCTGGGCGAAAATGCCGCCCCTGTTTTTTTGGAATTTAATAAATATCGAAAAATAAGCTGGTCGTCGCTGCACCTCAATTTTAACGACATATTCCCTAACGGCTAAAAATGTACGGATTCAAAGAACGAAAAGATGCCGAAACGCTAAAGCAGATGGCTCACCAACGGCGGGAAAACATTGTTACGGCAATGGGAGAACCCGGTTTTACCCGAATTTATTTGGTTTCGCCCAAAACGATTATTACTCCGGCTCGCGGCGAACTGACCAATATGATTTTGGGAAAGGGGCAGGTTTATATTTATCATCGCGACCACTACGATAAAGAGAATTCTGTCGTTCGGCACAAATACCAGAACTCCGGAAAACCGGTAATTGCGACGTTGCACAACCATACTCATTGCTGGTATTACCCAGGACATATTCTTTTGGCTCTGGAAGACGCCTGGGGCGATCTTTATCCAGTCAACAGTTGCTGCCGTCATATTGATTTACCCTCCGGGTCGTCTTCTTCCTCGTCGTCCAGTTCGTCTTCTTCCTCGTCATTCTCTTCGTCATCCTCATATAGCGGTTCTGGCGATTTTGACCGTTGTAGCCATTTTATTCGCAAGGTAATAATTCATGTTCATCTGATAGAACCGACTTTCGACAGAGATATTACCGGTTATATTGTGGATTCCGACGCCAAAGTTGGCGATTCAGTAGGGCACAATTCCGAACCGTGGGTTTACAACTTCACTCCGCCAATAAATTGGAGTCTAAACTCCGATGGAACGCAAAAAGCAACAATCAAAAAGCTGGGAAAGAAAACCTGCTTTGATGAATTCCATTACTCTCACACTGGATCGGAGTACAACGGCAGATATTTTATTGACAGACTCACGAAAATTATTGACGACGGATATTATTGGTGGTAATAATGGACTGTAATTGTCAACGTTCGTTCTGGAATGATTCAGCGCGTTTCGCGGAAGCCCTTTATAAATGGGTTAAAGCCGGAAGCCCGTACAGAACGCCTAAAGAGATTCTTTGTCGTTGGCGTATCTGCCGACAGTGCGAACGATTTGAAAAGATACCAGGTAAACCGTGGCGCGGTCGTTGCGGCGTTTGCGGTTGTTATCTGGGACGGCATGGACGTCGTTTTTTGGAATTGAATAAAATTGCCTTTGCGACCGAAACCTGTCCAGAAGGAAAATGGAGTTGATCAACCTCTATCAGTATTGGCATGGCGAGCGTCCATCAGCGGTTCTTCGTTTGGAAAGAATCGTTGAGCAAACCTTCACGTCGGAACGTGGTTATAATTATTGTCGTTTATCCGACGAAGACTTGCTGGACGACATCTGGAAACTAATTGGAAAATGCCGAATTGAAAACGTTTCAGATATTTTGCGATATTGGCTCTTGTATAATCGCGGGGGCGTTTGGATAGATTCCGACATCGTGTTCAGTCGTCCTGTTGACTTCGTCCAAATTCTTGCAGAAGACCCTCAGAGAGTTGTAACCGCTAATGTGCTGGGTTCATTTCGACGCGAAGCGTCAACAGGAATAATGGCAGCGCACAAGGGAAATTCTATTTGTCTGGACTTATACCAGCTGGCAAAATCAATTCTATCAAAAAAACGCAAAACGCCATATTTGGGCATTGGTCCGACGCTGGCGACAGCAATTTTAAAAAAGCGCGAAACGTGCTGGTATTGTCTGCCGGAACATGACTGCCTTCATCAATCCTGCCAGTGGGCGGATTATAGGGATTCCAACGTGGAAAAATACCAGGACGTTATAAATGGAGATTGGAGCTATGCCCATTTTACAGGGTATAACGTCAGATGGTGGGACGGTTGGAAACCGAGCGTCTTGGAAGAAACAGTTAAACGCTGCGAAAAGGAGTTGGGAATATGCGATTAATAGAATATTGCGACAGTGCAGACGCCATTAAACTAACAGCGGCGGCAGTTAGCGCCTATAGTTTCAAATGTAATGGAGGTTTTCCTGAATCAACGGAATATATCCTCTATTGTCCGGAAACTGCGCTGGCGTTGGAAAACGTTGCCATACGAAAAGTTTTTAATCGTGTCTTACCACCGCCAATTCAATCTATATTGGATGCCGCGCCGTCTGACAATCCTGCTTTGGAGACGCAATGGCAAAAGGCGACCTGGTCAAAATTTCTATCATGGGTACATACGCCATGCGATGGCAAACCGGTTTTTCATGCTGATTACGATACTTTATGCTGCGGTTCCGTTCTGGAAGCCGTACCTGTCGCAGGTAAATTCTTTTCCGGAAGATTGAACAAAGAAAACGACATCTCATGCAACGGTGGCTTTTACGTCAAAACGCCTGAGTTTGACGAATCGGACGCTCCGGAACTGATGACTGCGCCGGTTTTGTCTGCCGACGTCTACAAGGAAGCCTATAAACTCTGGTGGGCAACAGATGAAATGGGAGTGTCTTGGTTTTTCCATAAACAGGGATTTACTAAATTTTACGAACTGGATTGGCGTTTTAATATGCCGGTATATAAACAAAAAAGAACAAAACAGTCGTTGGAAACCAACGACGTCCGAGTTTTGCATTTTATGGGCGTAACCAAACCATGGGATATAAAGTCGGAACGTTGTTATAAAGCGCAGCGCCGCCGATGGCTGACAATGAAAGAGAGGATGTTGAATGAACTGGAAATACGATAGAGTTGTCTGCATTAACCTTGAACGCAGACCGGATAACTGGGAGCAGTTCAAAGCGGGAATCCCCAGCGGTTTTCCTTTCGGAACCGTCGAACGCTTTGCAGCGCTGGACGGTCGCAAAGTTCCACGCCCCGACTGGTGGAGAGGAGGCGGAGGCGCTTGGGGCTGCTACTGTTCGCACCGGCGAATAATTGAAGAGTGCTTGAACAACGATGTGAAATCCGTTTTGATTTTTGAAGACGATGCTCAATTCTGCGATGGTTTCGCCCAAAAAGTCGCTGCGTTCCATAATCATTTGCCGAACGACGCTCAATGGATTTATTATGGCGGTCAGCATCTTCGCCAGGCGGTTCAGACGCCGCAGCGCGTCAACGACTTCGTTTATACCCCTTTTAATGTCAACCGAACGCACGCATACGGCATTGTCGGAACAGAAGCCATGCGGACAATGTATAAACATCTTTGCCGAAAAGACTGGACAACCGCCCATCATATTGACCATCATTATGGAAGATTATGCCAAAAACAGACGCTGAAAACCTATTGTCCGGCGCAGTGGCTCGTTGATCAGCGCGGCGGACGTTCAGACGTTGCGGGCAGGGAAAAGGACGCCGTCCACTGGATGGACGCTGTTTCTATCGCCGACGGAAGACAAGAACCGTTTTATGCCGTGTTGGGGTGTCATTCGTCCGGGTCGTCGGCGTTGGCTGGCGTTTTATACCATCTGGGCGTTCATCTTGGCAACTCACTCACCGGCATGTATGGCAAACCGCCCATCCGTGGCGGCGAGGCGGTGGATTTACGAAACCTTTTCGAGCAGTCGGCGCCGGTCCCGCTTACCGGTTTTACAATGCCAAAAGAATTGATTAAATATCGTCTGCAACGTTTTGTTGATTGTCGCCGCAGCGAGGCAAAAGGAAAACATACCGTTGCAGCGGGAAAATATCCGCAAATGGCGGCAGCTGGCGACATACTATACGAAATACTGGGCGAAAAACTCCGATTGATAATTTGTCAAAGACCGATTGAAAAGAGTATTGCCAGTCTGTACAAACGATTCCCGCGAATGATGCGCGAACAGATTGAAGCGCATCAGCGCTGGATTGCCGATGGAATTAACCAGGTTAGAAGTCTGGTGGACGAAGACAGCCAACTCGTCGTTCAATATGACGACTTACTGAACTCTCCGGAACAGGTAGTTCAGGAATTGACTGACTTCATGGGTTTAACGCCGACCGTTGAACAGATTTCCGCCGCTGTCAATTATGTTCGTCCGGAGTTGAAACACTTTTGAGCGTAAAAAGGTTCACTTGATTAAACTGATAATAGGTTATTGACAATAGAATATTTACCGTAAATCTTTATATTATAAGACGTTACAAACGGACTTTGACGCAAAATATTTTATAATATTTTGCATTTTTTAATTACTTTTTCCCCTCTTTTTTAAATAATGTGGTATACTATATATGTAAGTTGAAGATTGGCTTCGACGATAAAAAAACCTCTCAACCAAGAAAGCTTAGTCAAGAGGTGAATGAGATGAAACGAATCCTTTTAATTGCGACCCTCATCGCACTGATGATTCTAATCATCCTCGTCAACAGCGCTAAGTAAGCAAGTTGACACCGGCAACCGGGAGCTAGCACCTCCCGGTTGCTCTTTTATTATACATCATAAATCGACAAAATGTTTGCGAATTTTTATGAATTCCAAAAATTTTTTGTTTTTTATAAAATTTTTTGGAAAATCGCGTTACCCTTGAATGTTTTTTGCGTTATAGTATATAGCAAGATTAAAAATGCGTCTGACCAACGCCAAGAAAAATTTTTAACCAGGAAGGAATCATTATGAAACAAGCCCTCAAATACTATCGCGCAAACGCAGACCGGATTGACCAGTTTCACGAAAAAACAAATCTGACTTTTACATTCATTCCGGTTTCGGCTCTGGCAACTCTTGACAAAACACAGATTCATAAGTCGTCCCGTGGACACTATCGAAACATGGCAAGTCGTTATTATGTCGCAATCATCGACGGCAGACCCGCTTACGTCAGAGTTTCAGACCACTGGGGCTATTTTTCGACCCGTGGCACATGGAACGACGACAACTATGAATATGAAAGCATACCTCATCACTGGGAGCTTAACGGCGCTCAGCGTCGAAAAGATGGCGAATATGCTAAAGTATCTCAGGCTGGTTACGTATTTTTAGATTGAACCTTCCGCTCCGGGTGGTTCTGGAGCGCCCCGGGGAGAAATCCCCGGGGTTTGGTTTATAATTTGTGAATTATGGAAATATACTACTATCATAAAGATTCGAAAGGCGGCGAAGTTGCTGCCATTTATAACAGCTGGCAAGAAGCCGACGCTGATGCTGCTGCGTATCTTGAAGAATACGGATATTCCATTGAAGAACTTGCTGGCGTTTCCATCCACGAAGCCTGGACAATTGCCGGTGAGGAATTGTTAAGTATTCCCCCCCAATACTTTGTTGACGATGAACTTGTTCTGGAAAAAGCAGAAGCGTATGGTTATAAAATGCTGGCTGATTTAATTAAAGCGAACATAAAATAGAAATTGTTTTTCATTCTTTTAGACCTCTCATAAAAATTTTTATAAAAAGTTTCGGCAATTTTGCCGGAAAAGCGGTTTTTCAAGCGTCGGAATTGTTGATGTCTTCGGATTGTGGTTCCGAATGTCGGGAGTTCGAATCTCCTCTTCCACCCTTTCTAACAAGATACCAAGGCGTTGGGATATATTATTCCAATGCTTTTTTTATAAAAATTGCTGAAACTCTGACATAAAAAGAAATCTGCTGCATTGCCAACTCCTTCCGGGATCGTCAATCCGCCCTCCATTTTGAACAGTTCCCCTACTGCCACCCAGAACCCCGCGACGTTCCCAAAGGAACGAAGGAAGACTGGCAAGCGTTCAAGGCGGCGATTGTGTCAACCCACAAATAAGAGCTATGATAAAGAACACCACAAAAAGCAAAATTGCTGCGAGTGCGAAAATATAAAAACAACCACGTGCATCGTTATCGATTTGCTTATTAAATGAATCTAAACGCTCTTGATGTTTTTTCAGCTCTTTTTCGTCCTTAAATATGTATTCCCAAACATGCTTTTTCATAATTCACCTCCATAATTAATATACGATTTTTTATATAAAATATAACGGAAAAAGTTAACTTTTATTTGAAAGTTTTTATAAAATGAGTGATACAAATATTGTAAGCGTTAAAATAACCGATGACGAAGCTGGTTTGAAAGCTGCATTAAATGACGGCGCAGTCGCGTTAATCAGTCTTTCCAGGGAACTTACTCACCTCGGCTCGCCCAAACACATGTACAGCTAACCAGTATTAAACGTCAGTCGCCACTTTACCGGAAGAGCCAAATTCTTTTTATTTGTGGTAAAAATACGAATTCTTTCCGCCCCCGCCCCTTTTAAAACCTTATTTTTTCGGTATAATCATTATGTATAATTATAATTTCGTATAATTATTAATTTAGGCAATCGGGATTAGACAGCGGTCAATAGTTTGCTTGCTCGCCTTGTCCCCCACACCCTAATTCGAAAATACTATCATGGCTTTTTTTTCTGACCTTAAGACGATATATCACATGCTTCGTTCCGGCGCGAAAGGCGATTCGCACGCGGAGCGTCTTGACAATTTCTATTCCGGGCAGGCTTCCGGATATGACGATTTCCGCAAGCGGCTGCTTAAAGGTCGTCAGGAACTCTGGTCGGCGTTAGCCGATAGCTCGGTTGGCGGCGGAGTTCCAGAGGGCGGCGTTTGGGTAGATTTCGGCGGCGGCACCGGTTCCAATCTCGAATGGTTTGCAGAGCAGGACAGAAAAAAGCTTGCAAAAATTTACGTCGTGGACTTGGCGCAATCCCTGCTCAAGGTTTGTCAACAACGTATTGACGACAAGTTCACCGATGAAAACGGCAATACAAACTGCTGCACCGCAGAAGCGGACGCAACCGTCTGGACGCCGGACGAGGGGTACGCAGACGTCGTTACGTTCTCTTATTCCTTAACGATGATTCCGGACTGGTTTTTGGCTATGGACAACGCTTTGCGAATCCTTAAACCGGGCGGAACGATTGGCGTGGTGGACTTTTACGTCAGCCGAAAATGGCCTGCTGAAGGGTTGCGCCGCCATTCCTGGTTTACCAGAAGTTACTGGCCCGTGCATTTTAATACCGATAACGTCTATCCGTCGCCAGATCACGTTCCCTATCTGATGAGTCATTTTGACACGGTCGATTTTCACGAATACTATGGTAAAATCCCGTATATTCCGATTATTCGCATGCCATATTACACTTTTATCGGTAAAAAACGCGAAACGGAGATCCAGTCATGACAACCACTCTGGTTTTAGGCACTAACAATTTAAAAAAGCGTGCAGAGCTTGAAAAGCTCTTGGTCGATACGGATATTCAAATCAAGACGCTGCGCGATTTCGAGAATTCCATTGAGGTTGTCGAAGACGGCTTGACGTTTGCCCAAAATGCCGATAAGAAGGCGTCAGAGCAGGCGTTGGTTCTCAATCAATGGGTGTTAGCAGAAGATAGCGGTTTAATCGTTGACGTTCTTCGGGACGAGCCGGGCGTTTATTCTGCTCGGTATTCCGCACTGAAAAAGATTCAGCAGGAAAATGGATATGCGACCTTGGCAGACGCGGCGCGGCTTCATCCTGACATCCATTCTACAGACGCCGACAATAACGCGGCGCTCTTAGAGGTTCTCAAAGGCAAAACCGCCGACCAGCGTCGAGCGCATTATTGCTGCTTTATGGCTTTGTCCAATCCCCAAGGGGAAATCGTTGCCAGAACAAACGGCGTTTGTTACGGGCGGATTCTAACGGAACCGCACGGCGAGAACGGGTTCGGGTACGACCCTTATTTTGAAGTCGTTGAATTTCATAAAACCTTTGGTCTTTTAGCGCCAGAAGTTAAGTCCTGCATAAGCCATCGCGCCAGAGCGACGCGTGCGCTCATACAGATTTTAAAAAGATTCTTTTAGATTGCCGTTGAACTTACGGCGTAGTTGAGGATAAATAGAGCAGTGGATTCGTGAGTGCGATTCCATTGCTCTCAGCCTTGCACTTTTTGCTTAAATTCTCTGACATGCAAGTTCTGTATAATTCTCATTTTCTCTATCTTTCCTTTTGGTTATTTTTCTTATAGTCCATAACTTTTCTATATTTTCACTTATCGAATCGATTTGAAAAAATTTTTGAGAAAAACACAAGATATTGTGATGATCAGTGTTGACAATGCCGAATATTGTGGTATACTTACTACCGATTTGGAACGGAATCCAACAGAAATGAGTTTTCGGCGCTCGTTCTGAAGGTCAAATTCAGGTTCATGTCGCACGGGTAGAGCGACTTGCACTCATAAAATTTTTCCCAACAATTAAGGAGATCGAACATGTCAGTTTGTGGCGAAAAGACAGAAGTTTATTCACGCGTTACCGGTTATTTCCGTCCCGTTTCCAACTGGAACAAGGGCAAAAAAGAGGAATTCAAAGAACGCCGCGCGTTCGAGGTTCAGAAGCCCTCTTGCGGTTGCTGCACTTCCGACAAAAAGGAACAAGAGAAAACCTGTTGCTAATTGAATAGCTTCTTTCCGCACTACACTGCCTCGCATCGAACCTCGACGCGAGGTTTCGTTTTTCTTGGGGAGAAATTTTCTAAACGTTCATCTTTTTTTAGACGTTTGTCCAGAGTTTTCGCAGACCCCACTCAATACTCATCAATTGAATCAGGATCAGGAAAATCCAGAAGGAATCCCAAAGCGAACGGAGCCGCTCGGTTCGAATCTCGAGAGTTTTCGCCTGTTTTGCCAATTCCTCTAAAAGAGCGGGCAATTGTTCAGGTTCCAGCGTCCGCCCGGCGGTTAGGGCGGCAATCTGTTTTAGCGTTTCCGGATCGGCGGCAGGGTCGTCCAGTTCGACATCCTGCTTGAACGCCTGAACTCGCCCCTGAATGCGTCCGATTGTTTCTCCGTCTTTAACGGCGGTAACAAGATACGGGTAATCGCCCGGCAAATCAAAATTCCTGAAAACGGCGTGAATCTTGTCGTCTCGCAGCGTTGGCTGAACCGATTCCGATTTTTCATCCGGCTTTTTAATGACAAATGAATAACAAGACGGCTCGACGCGATTGTTTTGAGAATCAAGAGCGTCGGCAGTAAACGTAATTTCTCCGCCGCAGGGAATTCGTCTTTTATCGACGGTAATTTGCACTTGCGAGTCGTTCGTTTTCTCTTTTTGCGCCAGCCAGAAAGCGGATTGCACCCAGAACCGCTGGTGTTGCTGAGCGAACCCCGCCAAAGGCCATCGCCAGGTTGAGTCGGCGGCAAAAGCCAGGACGCGCCCTTTCCCGATTTGGCTGGAAACAAGGATAGGGGAGGGGGATTTGCCGGCGCTGACAGCTAAAACCGTTGCGCCCGGCTTGACGTCCAGCCATTTATTGGCTCCGTCCAGGGCGGGAAGCTGATTCCAGATTCCTGTCGGGTTCGAGTCGCTAAGCGATAAGACGGGGCTGTTTTTCCCCTGACCGGTTAATGCGAGTTGAATCGGTTTATCGATATGCAAATCGGAGGCGGGAGCGTCTGTCGGATTTTGGCGTTCAAATCGATCCATGACAATTGGAATAACCGCATTGAGAGGGGCTTGAGCGTATCCGCCGGGTCCGTAGGCGTTGAATCCGCCCATTAAAAACAGTCCGGTTCCGGAACGAACCAGTTCAACGATTTTGATTTGAACGTCTTCCGGCAAAACGGTAGAATGAACGTCCCCGAGAATAATGACGTCGTATTCTCCCTGTTCAATGGTTTCGAGTAACGATTCTGTATTTGTACCGCGGCGATTTATCCGCACAACGTCAACTTGAGCGTAGGGAGAATCTTCAAAGGCGCGGCAGAGGAACTTTTGTTCAGGTCGAATAGCGCCCTCGATGTACAGGATTTTCAAGCCGCCGTCGACGACTTGAATAAAACCGTCCATGACGTTATTTTCTGCGATCTGTTCGTCTTCGACAGAGGGAACTTCAACCGTAACTTTGAATTCTCCCGTTTGACTGGGCGTGCAGGTAAACGAAACCGGAACGATCTGACCGGAGGTTTGAACCTGAATCGTTTTTTGGTCAACCTGTTCCATTTTGCCGGGGCTGGTTTCGAGTAAAAGCCGCACCGGGACGTCAACGCCAACTAAACCGTCGATTCGAATTTGAGCGTCTATGATTGCCGAGCTTTTCAGGAACACGCGGGGCGGAACGGCTAAATCGACGATGGCGACGTCTTTAATTTTGGCTTTTCCTACCGGCTGACCGAAACAGATTGGAAAGAGAGGAATTCCTAGCCGGTTAAAGGTTTGCGCCGCCGTTTGCGGGAGAACCTCCAGTTCCTGCGAGGCGTTTTGAATGGGTAGCCGCTGAGCGCCGTCGGTAAGGAGAATCACCCCCAGCGTTCGTTTTCCAGCCTGCTGACGAAGAAGGTCGTCAAGCGATTTGCCGATAGCGGTCAATTCTCCCAATGGGGTTGGAGGAGGCGTAAACGCGCCGTCGGTTGACGATACGGGTTTTATTCCGGAATCGAACAAATAGAATTGCAAATCCAGCTCATTTTTAAGGCGGTTAACAGATTCTGCATTTGACGCAAGCGTTTCGACGGCGGCAGCGTACCGGCTCTGTTTGACGTCGGTAGCGTCTGGGACGCTCATACTGCGCGAGTCGTCTAAAAGGACGATTACAGAAGAAGAGTCCCGGGTTATAACGGTTGAAATAGCCGTTGGACGAAGTAAAATCCAAAACAGAATCAAAATGACGCTCGCTCGAAGAATAAACAGGAGCCATTTTTTTCTGCCAGACAGCTTTTTATCGCGCAACGTTCCCCAAATCAGCAATCCGAACAACGCGGATGCGATCAAAACAGGGTACGTTAGAGAGCCGCCTAATGGAAGTATATTCATTTTTTACTAACAGTATATCATTTATAATATTAGACGTCAAGGGCGTACCGAATAGATTTAACGCATAGGGGCGTTCAAATTTTGATTGCGAAAATAAGTGAGATTGGCAAGCTGGGACGCTGGGAATTTGTGTGGCGGAGGACTGCCGCAAACCAGGCTGAACGGAGGTTTCTGGTAAAAGAAAAGCGAAAACTATCGCTTCCGCCTAATTTATTAAAACTTCGCGAACTTTGCGAACTTCGCGTGAGGCTTTATTTTAGCGCCCCTCCGGGAGCTAACGCCCCCAGCTTGTTTTTCTATACTTCGTTCGCAAGAGAAGTCAAATCCTTGCACCCCGAAATTGGAGAGGATTAGTAAACCCCTTTGTTTTGCGAAACGGACGGTTTTGCAGAACTGACGGTTCCTTCGTGATTCTTTGCAAACGGGGAGGGCGGGACAGGATGAGCCTCGTCTCGTCGGACGGCTTCCTCCTGCTGGAACGATTCGTCAAACGGGTTGATAAACCGTGTTTGAATCGAATCCTGTTCGTCGCGGGCGTCCTCGGGCTGAGTAACCTTGAGCTTCAACTCTTCCAGCGGAGAATCGACGTAATCGACGGTATTGTAAGAGGTGAAATACTCTTCCAGTTTATCGAGTTGGTCGATAATGCTCTGAACTCGATTGATGGAATTGTTAATCGGGTCGTCCGATTTTGGAATCGGGGTTGGCTGACGTAAATCGTCGTCTTTGTTTGCGGAAGGGAGCGCCCCTGTCAGTTTGCTAAGCAGGGCTTCTGCCTTGTCCAGATTATCAAAATGAATGGTAAACCGGTCAGAATCGTTTTTCGGTTTTTGAAGGGGTTCCTCTTCAGACGTCAGTTCGGATTCCTCGATGTCGTCATTCTCTTGCGTATCTTGCGGACCGAACACCGACTGAACAAACGGGTCGTTGTTGTACTCTTCGTCTGTCATGGAGGATTCGTCCTCGCGGTCTTCGGGTTCCCAATCGTCGTCGCTTTCGATTGCCGTCTGGTCGGTATCGTCTTTGGCGGACTTCCAATCGGAATCGTCGTCCAGTGAGCCGAATTCTACACAGGAATCGTCGGATTTTGAATTGTACGTATCTTCAACCGGATCCGGCAAGGACTGGATTTGCGCCCAAACCGACTGGATAAAGTCGGCTTCGATAAGCGCTTTTTTCTGCTCGATAGCGGCTAAGTAGGCTTGATCGCACAGTTGCGAAACCAGTCTCTGAACGCCGTTGGTGGCGGCATAGACGGCGTCACAGGCTTCAACCGAGAACTTGCGAATTCGCTGCGTCGATTTTTGCGAGATTTTCTCTTTGAACGCTTTTAAACACGTGGAAATGTACGATGCAACCTCTTTTTTCGACCACGGATCCAGGCAAACGCGGGTGGAAATGCGTTGCTGAAAACTTTCGAGTCGAGGATGAGATAAATTCTCTTCCAGCCGCAAATCGCCGCAAAGCGTAACGGACAGCCCGCTGGCTCGGCGAGTGCGACCGTTGCTCAACTGACGGATTTCTTCTAACGTCTCTTGGGGTAAATTGTGGGCTTCGTCGATGATAAGCGCCAAGCCTGCCGGGTACCGCGCGGGATCGGTTAAAATATCCAGCACGTTAAGGCGCATTTCGTTTTCGTCCATGCCCAAATAGGGGCGTTCCAGTTCAAATAATATGGACTGATACAACGCTTTGGGCGTGCAGCCGTTGGTGTTGTTGATTGTTATGGCGCAGATGTCGTCGTTGACCAGAACGTTTGCTAACCGGTTGCACAGCAAAGATTTGCCTGTTCCGGTAGCGCCTAAAATAATCGCTGTCCCTTCTCGCCGTTTAATGCACCGAACGAGCGATTTTAATGCCGTTTCCGTTGCCGGGGTGGGGTAGTACCCATCCGCAAAACTAATGTAGTGAAACGGGGTTTGACTGGTCAAAACGGTAGCTGGTTTAAACATATTGTCGCCTTTCAAAATAGTAGAACTTATCTCTACAATCGACATAATCGCCCCTGTAACTTAAGAAAAGGATTCAAATTTTTTAGGGAGTAGGGAGTAGGCAGTAGGCAGTAGGCAGTGGATTGAAAGGCGGTAATGGAGTTCGCGTTAGCGAACGGAATTACGCTTCCTTAACAACCGCTACGAGGTTTTAGAGGACATCCTCCGCGTCCCCGCATCTCCGCGTGAGATTTTTCCGGGTGTCCCGCCAAAGATATTAAGCCGCAAAGGACGCAAAGAAAATGAAAGCTTAGGCGGAACGGCGAACGATTTGGAGTGCGGCGCCTTGGCTCCAATGCGGGCTGAATGATGGGCGTTTGGTAAAACAAAAAAGCGAGAGTTTTCGCTCTCGCACTCCGACACTATTACATTTCCGTAACGATTCCCGGGACTAACGCATCCCGGCTCGCCTAAGCTTTGCGTAATTCCGAATTAAACTACTGCCTACAGCCTCTTGCCTATTATCTCTATTTAACCAGCCCTTTGTTGACCAGGTAGGCAACGACTTCGTCAGCCAGTTCGTCTGGAGTTTTTGTTCCTGCTTCCAGGCGAATTTCGGGATTGATCGGCGCTTCGTAGGGATCGTCGATTCCGGTAAAGCCTTTCAGTTCCCCCGCGCGGGCTTTTTTGTACAGACCTTTCGGGTCGCGGGCTTCGCAAACTTCGAGCGGAGCGTCAACAAAGATTTCGATAAAGTCCCCTTCTGGCAACGATGCGCGGACGTTGTCCCGGTCGCGTCGGTACGGGCTGATAAACGCTGTAATTGCCACGATTCCCGCGGAGGCGAATAAGGCGGCAACCGCGCCGATGCGGCGGATGTTTTCTTCTCGATCAATGGCGGAGAATCCCAGTCCGAATCGTTTGGCGAATTCTTCCGAGTGCTTTTCCATCAGCATTTTCGGAGCGGCGTTGAGTCCATGACGAACGTTGTCGCCGTCGAGAACGAAGCTGTGCGCCCCGCGCTTGAAAAGTTTGTAATCGACAAGGTTGGCAACAGTGCTTTTTCCGCACGCGCTTAATCCGGTAAACCAAACTACGCAACCCTTGTTGTTGTTTTGTTCTTCACGCTGTTGACGTGAAACGACGTGTTCATGCCAGTATACTTCTACGTTTGACATTGTGATTATTCAAGATTAAAGTTAAAAACGTCATTTGCCAGAAGCGATATTTTGGGATGTGTACAAATATTTCGCCTCTGGCGCACCAAAAGGAGGAATTTTAGCCTATTCAAAATGACTATATACAAAAACGACTTGAGTTTTTCCGAAATTAAGCCT
>JAZQDP010000442.1:0-4492 GCA_045546875.1 Thermoguttaceae bacterium
TTGATAAATCTGGTTCGTGCATTATCGCAAGAAACAAGCATAACCAAGCTAGCGGCTAGGAGCTAGAAGCTAGGAGCTAATTAACCAGGCTAGCGGCTAGTAGCCAGGAGCTAATAGCTCATTTTTCGGAAAATTTCAAGTAGAACAAGTATATATAGTTCACAATAGTATAATCAACAAATTCGTTTTGTCAATGGGGTTGCGTCATAAAAACCATAGATAACTGACATATATATTTTACTGGTAAAAACAGAGAAAATAAACGTATCGTTGGAAGTGAAAGGCGAGCTGTCGCTCGCGATCCAGTGCGGTTTTCGGCTTCGTCGCAGATTTTTAGCAAGACGGCGGGATTTTGTGCGGCGGCGAGGACTCCAAATCGTTCCCGGTTCGCCTAAATTCTGTGACAATTCTAAAATAATTCGTTTCATAACATTATATCTAATAGCAGTTTATAGAAAGTAGTAGAAAAATTTTTATTTTTTTTCTTAAAAATGGCTCGCCAACGGTTTGACTTTTATTTTGAAATGTTGCATAATGGATAATAGAGAAACTTACGGTTAAAGATAAAAATATGAGCGGATTTCAATAAATACACTATGTCAGATAAGGAATTTTCTCGCAGCCTTAGGGAAATTCGGCATTTGACATTTTGCGAGGCTTTAGACTCCGAAATGTTAGATGAACGTGGTTCACACTGGAAAGGAGTTTAGCTATGAACGTTTGTACTCATCAGTCGTCTCAGTTTTTATTGATCGGCTCCGAGCCATTTTTAGTAAATGACGATGGCTTTTTGCGTCAGCGCGTTCAGACATTTTTCGTTCGAGACAAGGTACTGGTAACAATTCCTGGTTTTCACGCCATGCAGCGCGACGCGTATATAGACTACCTCAACAGTCAGCGAGCGCTAAACAACGAAGCCCCCTTGTCTCGTCAACAGGTCGATGAACTTCTCATTGACGGCGTTGCGCTCATCATTTTGATTGATGACGACGGCTCTCCCTACTTTGGAGTTCGCCGGGACGGCTATCCCGAGAATGAAGATAAGGCTGTAGAGGAGTTGCAAGCTCTTTTTCCGGACGTTAAAGTCGAGATAATAGAATAAAAGAACGGTAATTTTCTGCTAATGCCAATTTAGATCCCAAGTGGTTTTAGACAATTTTTCGGTTAATTTGCGCAGATTTTTATAACGTTTGAAAAAAATTGTTAGAAAAATCGTTTTTTTTATTGGCTCATTACGCCTTCTTTTTTGGGAGTCTGTTTTTTTTCTGGAAATTTTTGCAAACTTTTTAAAAAATCCTTGTCGAACGATAGAAAATAAAGTATAATGACTTTGAGATACATTTTTAACCAGTTGCGTCCTTCCTCTAACTATAAGAAAGGTCTTTGTTTACATCATGTGTCCTGATCCCGTTCATTATCCTGACGATTCCTCCAATTTTTTTTTGATTGGCAACGCGCGGCCGTTTGAACTCGACGACGACGGTCAGCTGGTGCAGCGAATTTTGACGTTCTTTATTCGGCACCGGGTAATCGTGAGCGCCAATGGAATTCACTCAACTCAGCGCCTGGATTATATCGGCTATCTCAATAAAAGACGAGAGGCGGACCATAAACCCAAGCTGACTCGAATTGAAGAGAATACGATTCTCGGAGACAGCGTTTCCATTGTAACTCTGTACGACGAAGAAGATGGCGAACCTTTTTTGGGCATTCGTTCTGAAGGCGATCCCGATCGGGCGGAACGCGGAGTTAAAGCTTTGCTTGAGATATTTCCCGCCAATAAAGTTCGCCTTATTTAGCAATGTTCGGGATTATGATTAACAAGCGGCAAATCTAACGATTTGTATATGATATGGGCGATAACGCCTGTATCGTATTTCTTTTGTCAGCGATGAGGCGTTGCCGCGAGATGGGAATAAAGAAGAAGGGGAGAAAATGGACGAGGAGAAAACTTTTACAATAGAGCGCGATAAACGACTGGGAGTAGATTATCTCGGCGGAAGCATGTTCGCCAAAAATGAACAGGGCAACCTTAAAGGACATATTGCTACATTTTTTCCTAAAGATAATTTCATTGTAACGGAGCCTTCAACCCTTCATGGCGATCAGTTTAACAGCTTTATTGAATATCAAAATTACATCCGGGCTAAAGACGGACTTCCACCGCTGACGAAAGAAGAGTCGGCAAAAAAGATTAAAGACGCCGTTCCGCTGACCATTGTCGAGGGTCGGTCTGACTGTCTGTTCGTTATTATTCGCCCTGACCCGGAAAACCCTAATTTAGCGTTTCAAGCCGACAAACGATTGCAGGCGGTCTTTCCGATATTCCGAATTTTCTTCATGCGTACAAACGACCAAAATATTCGGCACGCCCTTCGCGGTCGTGGAGAGTCGTGGCGAATTCAGCCGGTTCCGCGAACGGTGGAAGAAAAGAGGAAATTCCTTAAAAGCAACAAGCTCAATATCGTCAATTCTCAACGGCGTATTTACTATTACAATATTCCGACCGGGGCGCGATATTTAACCTACGAAAACTTTTACAAACTCAATGAGCTTGACGCCGAAACGCTCAGAGCGTTTTTAAAGGAAATCAAAGAGTATTCGCCAGCTGTAAACCGTCAGGGATACCGCGAAATCAATTTCTTCCACGCCGATAGCCGGTTTACCCACAAAAACTTTCGGAATTTTGACTTTGAATCGATGGACGAGCCGCAATTGCGCGCAGCCCATAATCAGCTGTGTTCCGAGTTTGAAAATGCTATTTCAGACCCGCTGTTCAAAAATGACGATTTGAACAACGAAAGTTGGCTCGATTCGATGTATGAAAAGGTTTCTACTCAAAGCAAGTATTCTACCGAAGAAGTCAATCTTGGTTTATGCGACGAATTTGCCGAAAATGTTTTGTGGTTGCCGGGGTGTCAATTTGACCACAGTTTCGGCATCATCAAAGATCCGGCGTTGAGTATGACGCATCTCATGACGCCGTCAGAGAAAAAACGGTACAACGACGGCATCCCGCAAAAGATTTTATTGTCGTATCTTCGCGAAAACTTTAACATCGAATACGCCAATATCGGTTCCCTGGCTCCAATTCGGCGCAATCGAATCAGTAACAATGGTAATAATAATTCCTCCTTCCCGAAACCGCGACGCGGCGTTTACGTTATGCAGCGTAAGTTGGTAGGAGAAGATGAAGAGCGAGTTTCAATTATTCGCTTGCAAAAATGGGGCGTTCGGGAAAATCTTAATGCTGGACGCGACCTGTTAGAAAGTTTTAACGAATCGGAAAAGTACACGGATTACGTCCTTGACCGGCGTCTTGCCTGTAAATTATTGGGTATGAACCTGCCGCCGTCGCTTATAGTGCGCCGATTTTCAGAAGTTTACAATGGATGTCAATCAAAATATGTGGGGATGCCCTACCATACGGCATATTTTGAACGCGATTACGTTCCTGGAATTGTTACCGACCTGATTCCCGATAGTTGCTTTGCCAATCCGGAATTCTGTATTCAGTTTGGCAGACTCTTGGGCGAAGCGGCTGCTCCCAATCTGATTGTAGGGCGATCTTATATCTTCAATAACAATAATGAGACTGTGCCGATTTTTGACGACGGCGATGAAGTCCTTCTCCTGGATGAAAAAAACATGCCGAAAGAAATTGTCGTTTCTGAACAGCCAGGAACATTTGTTTACTATAACGGTTCCTTCGAACAACAAATAGCCGCATACGCTATACCGATTAACAAAAGGGCGGCAAGGATAACGCTCCCCAACATAAAAGAGATGGTTAGCGCCTATACGTGGGCGTTTATCGAAAAATTTAGAGAGATTCAGGAAACGGCTGAAGTGCACCGCCGTACTTTTGACGATCTGCCCGACCAAGACAGGGGAAGTTTATCCGATCGATGGAACCATGTTCTGGACCGTCTTCGGGACGCGAAGCCGGTATATCTGGCAGACTTAATCAAAAAAGAAATCCTGCTTGATTAAGCTGGATTCGGCTGTCTGTAGATAAGGCAGTAGGGAGTAGGGAATAGGGAGTAGGGAATAGGGAGTAGGGAATAGGGAGTAGAAATGAAAGGCGGTAACGGAGCGAACAACGTGAGCGAAGTTACGCTTAGGCGAGCCACGGAACGTTTCCGGGGCGCAGACGTTGTCCGCGATATTCTTTGGCGGATAATACCGCCCCCCAGAGAGGTTTCCAGGCTGAACCGTGGGCGTGAGCGAAGCGAACGAAAATGAAAGGCGGTAATGAAGTTTGCGGAGCGAACGGAATTACGATTCTATAACAACCCCGCTAAAGCGGTTCTGTTTTCTCACACTCGCAACTTCAAATGGTTGAAGTATTACATAAAATAAACAACCATTCAAAAAACAACAGCTGGGAAAGTGAATCTCTCCCAGCTGTTTTATTTGTTGTTTTTAACAGGCAGTTAATTCATTAGAAAATGCCCATCGCTTCGAGGCTGTATTTGACGATCAAACCAGC
>JAZQDP010000443.1:0-2945 GCA_045546875.1 Thermoguttaceae bacterium
CTTGGCTCACAGAACGACATGGCTACGATCCGACTTAAGGATAGAACCGACGCCTATCATGACGAACTGAACGAGAAGATCGACGAAGTAAATAACTATCTTAATGCGGTCATTACCGCACTTGAAATTCGCGTTGAAAATATCGAAAATTCAATCGACGCTTTCGGCGGTCTTCCTTCGAACGCGAACGCGAACGAAGGTGACGTGCTGACCGTTGGCGAAAATGGTGTTAATGAATGGCGTGAAGGCGGCGGGAAATTACCGCATTATTATTTCGGGTTTAGTTACAACAACAACACACACGAATATAGTGAACTTAACGCCCACTTATTATACGAAGGAATCGACGAAGAAGTAATAGACCCTGTTGAGGGAACAATCATAATTGCAAAAATCGTTGAAAGCGACGGAATTGCTGTTGAAAAATTATCTGATTATTTACGCGGCACTTGTTTACTGTCCGCTTATGTTGTCGATAGTGAAGGAAATAAAACTTTTGCGGAAATTGTCGATAGTGATTATGACCTTATTTTGGGACTTGCTAAAGTTACGTTCAATTTAACTTCCGACAAACATTATGTTGCACGTGAAATCGCGAATTTATATTACCCCGCACTATTTTTACGTTATAATCTTTTACCTATGCCACCTTCGCCAAATATTGAATGGGCAGAATATAAAGGTGGTGCAATGCCCGTAATTCAAGTGGTTTCTGGTTAAGGAAGGTTAAACAATGGCAACCGTAGAAAACACAACCGTAAAAATTTATAAAGGCGTGCCGCTCATTAAGGGCGGCACGGAAGTGCTGTATCTTGCACAGGCACAGGCAGAAGCCGCGCTTTCGTCGTTCCTGTTTAAGACGTACACCGAGTATTACTATACGCGTGAAAACCGCGGTGCTATCCAGGTAAAGGACACGATCGACAACGTGGAAGGGATCAACTATGTATCGTTCGTCAACCAGTCGCACGGCAATAAGATTTACTTTGCGTTTGTCGACCGGCTTGTGTATATCAACGATAACAACACCGAGATCCAGTTCACGATTGATCCGTTCCCGACGTATTTAGGTGATACGACCGCGAAACAAAAAGTATTTTTGCAGCGTAACACCGTACAGACCGACACGCCGCGTATCTACATGGCGCCGGACTATATGCCGAAAAGCGCCGGTGTGCGGTGGAACAGTCTGTCTGTAAATTATTGGGATTGCCGATATGCGCTTGTGTACTTTGCTTCGAAGGATCCGGACGCCAGTTATATTTTATCACCGAACGGATCACAAACAGGTATTCGTTTTGCATTTTTAACACAGTCACAAATTGAATACATACAGCAGAACAATGGCGTAATTATCGGGTGTTATCTTGTTCCGGACGTTTTGGTAAACAATACGCCTTCTTTCGATGCGCCTATTGTTAAAAACCTGGGTACGATTGTAGGAAACGCTGCTACACCGGTCCAGGATCAGACGTGGGAAAAAACAAAGTCGGGTGTTTATAATAGCATTGTACTTCGTACTTCTCAAGGCTCGAAAAGTTATGACCTTGAAAGTTTTCTGCTTCGTGAACAGATCACGTTCGGTGTTGTCGGTTTAATGGTTCCTACACCGTCCATTTTTATCTATCCGAAAAATTACTGCGGTGTTGTGGATAATCTTTCGGAAGGTATTCTCATGAGCTGCCCTTCACTTCCGATCAGCGCAAGCGCGCAGTATACGAACTTGCAACAGTTCAATGATACATGGGCGATTGCGGAAGGCGCGATTGCCGGCGCTATCGGTGGACTTGTAAAAGGCGGTACAATCGGCGGTATTCCAATGGCTCTTGCCGGCGGTATTGCTGGCGCCGGCGCAAGTCTTCTTTCGGCAGCGAAAAATCAGATATCGACAAAGTTTCAGGCGCCGTCCGTCGGGTCCATGGGTCAGCCATGTTTAGCGGCAGACTTTCAGTTAAAAGCGCAGCTTCAACTCTGTTCGCCGTTACCGGTAGACTTAAACCGTATCGACAGTTATTTTGATTACTTCGGGTATGCAATCGACGCGGTAGAAACGCCTAACCTGGACGACGGCGCCTATATTCAGACCGGAGAAGAATATCTTTTCGGGTCGGAAGTAGACCTTGAATTGAACAGCCGGCTCATGAACGGAATTAAGATCCGGAAATCATTTACTTAAAGGAAGGAAATACAAATGGCACGTACGCAAAGAGGGTTTGCTATGAGTACGCAGAAGCTGCGTACAAAAATCAAAAACGACACGACGTTTGCGGCTTATTATTCGCAGTTAAAGGATATGGCCGAGAACTCGTTCAAGTGGCACGACCTGCCTAACGATATGGATCCGGTCTTTATTGAAAAAATGCTGTATCAGTACGGACTCGTTGCCGTGTTCAATGATCCTGTTGTCGGTCTTGTGGCACTTCCGGCTATGCAGGCCGGCGGCTTCGACCTTAACAACATGCCGAAGATGATCCGCGCTTTTTCGCCGCGGACAGGTTTCTCGCAGCTCTTGAAGTATTCTCCGGCGCTTGACCTTACCGAGTGCGTATTGATCCATAACAAAAACAGGGATCTTACAAGCGCCATGTTCAAAACGACGATTGGCATGTATGCGGAACGCTTAACAGAAATGAAACGCACGGAAGACGTCAACATTTTTGCTATGCGGACACCGGTCACAATGATCGTTCCGGAAGGCCAGGTAGAAACGTATACAAATCTGCTTGACCGGTATCAGAACTTCGGTCAGATCGTTTTCGGGTATAAGGGTCTTGACGTGGACGCGGTAAAGAGCATTAAGACGGACGCGCCGTGGATCGCTGACAAGGTAGACGATCTGTTTATTAAGACCTGGAACGAGGCCGTCGGGTTCCTGGGTATCTCAAACGTAGGCGTTACAAAGCGCGAACGTGTATCGACCGAGGAAGTGACGCTTTCCATGGGTT
>JAZQDP010000444.1:0-1520 GCA_045546875.1 Thermoguttaceae bacterium
AGTATCCATTTGTGTGACTTCCCCGCGGTGGATGAAGCCAAAATCGACGTCAACCTCGAAGCCGAAATGAAACAGGTTCTTGACATCGTCGTTCTCGGTCGTGCCGCCCGTAACGGTGCCGCCCGAAAGAACCGTCAACCCTTGTCGGTTATGTACGTTCAGTCCGAATCGGCGCTGCCCGAATTCTGTACCGATATCATTCGCGATGAATTGAATATCAAATCGGTTGTCTTTACCAATTCAGTCGATTCCTTCATCAGTTACAGTTTCAAGCCGCAACTCAAAACCGTTGGTCCCAAGTACGGCAAACAGTTGAACGATATCCGCACTGCCCTTTCCGAATTAGACGGCTCTGCCGCCAAAGCCGAACTCGACCAAAACGGCAAACTCGTTCTTGACCTTGCCTCGGGTGATGTTGAACTGGCGGTTGAAGACCTGCTGATCGAACCGCAACAGAAAGAAGGATTCTATTCGGTGAATGATCACGGCATTACCGTTGCCATTGACACCGTTCTCACCACCGAACTGATTGAAGAAGGCATCGTTCGCGAACTGATCAGTAAAATTCAAACCATGCGTAAAGAAGCTGATTTCAACGTGATGGACCACATTTCTGTAACACTTTCCGGTAGCGAAAACGCATTGAATGTTGCGCTCAAGTTTGCAGAAATTATTGCCAAGGATACGCTGGCCGATTCCATTACCGTTTCTACACCTTGCGGCAACGTAAAAGAATGGGATATTAACGGCGAGAGTGTTACCATCGGCGTAGAACGAAACGTTTGAGAAGGAGAAAAATTATGAGTGAACAAAATTCTAATTTTCAAGAAGAATCCATCGATATCTCCTCTGTTTCCAACAGCCAACCCGTAAAACCCAAGAAAGCGGTTGCCCAGAAACCTTCGAATGCGCTTGGCAACGTTGTAAAAACCATCGGCTTCTTCATCGGGTTTGTGTTGGTTGCCGTTACCTTTGTCGGTGCGTTCTTCCTTTATTCCAAAGCACCGCTCTTTATGGCTATTTCGCTGGCGGTAATCATTATCGGCACTCTGATTGCTACAATGGTTACCATCTTGATCTACGCACTTGGTCACGTTATTATTCAAAACAATGAAATCATTGACAAACTGAATAAAATGTAAACAAAACAAAACCCCGTGTAACGATTGGTTACACGGGGTTTTAATTATATAAAGTAATTAATACATTCCACCTGCTTGGGCTGCGGCGGGAGCGGCTGCAGCAGCGGCGGGCTGATCCTTAATAACCGAAACAAGGCTTTCGGTCGTGAGTACCATTCCCGCAACCGATGCGGCGTTTTCCCAAGCCGAACGGGTTACCTTGGTCGGGTCGACGATACCGGCCTCGATCATATCGGTATACTCTTCGCGGAAAGCATCAAAACCAAAGTTTGCCTTGCCGCTCGAAATAATCTTATCAACGATGATCGAGCCCTCAATTCCGGCGTTGTAGGCAATCTGACGAATAGGTGCTTCCAAGGATTTGAGAACGATTGAAAT
>JAZQDP010000445.1:0-10948 GCA_045546875.1 Thermoguttaceae bacterium
CTGACTACACGATAGGGCTATTGTATGTTTTCAAAATGAAAGACTACGTCCGTTCCCGACAGCATTTTTTACGATGTCTGAAGAATTGTCCTGAAGATGTCGGCGCTCATATTAATTTGGGTACGATATGTATTCTAACCGGAAAATATACGGATGCGTATACATATTATAAAAAAGCGTATAAGTTGGGTGGATTCAACGCAACGCTTTGCCAAAATATCGGTAAATTTATTGACTTGTCAACAGGTACAGTAATTGCGTTGCCAGATACTGCCAGAAAGAAATTTCTTGAATTTTCGGAGGAAATCGCTAAAAAGGGCAGATTTAGTTATAACCCAAATCTTGGTTGGATGTTTGAATGTTGTTCAGAGGGGCGTTCTCGGGAATCTGAAAAAAGCCAATGGTTTAGGATCTCTGGACATCGCCCGTATGAATTTCCGATTTGCATAAAATGCGGCGGAACAGGAAAAATCTTTTGTCCTGCCAACTGCGCGGGAGGAAAGGTAGCTTATATGGCAAACAAAACATATACGTTCCCTAACGGTGATAAGGCATCAATGCCAACGCGGATGTACAGAACCTGCAACGTATGCGATGGCAAAGCCAGAGTAGCATGCCCCGTTTGTAGGGGTTCTGGCGTTGATCCTAAAACAAAATCCGGATCAAGCTACAGAAGATCATACAGAGACGATTATTATGAATAGAACGACTTGATAAAATATTTAGTTGTAACCTATTGAATTTTTAATACAGAGATTATAATAAAAACGGTTAGCGTGTGTTTTATATACAAGCTACGCATTCCATAAATTTTATCACACCATTGCGATTATTAAACAATAGAAAGTATATGAAGAAAAAAATTACGTTTTCTGTCGTTGTATTGGCGTTCATGCTTATTGGCGTGTTGACGGTATCCAATTATGTAAATAGCAATGAGAATGGAGTTGATGGCGAGAGTTATTTACAATATTTTAACAAGCTTGGAAGCGTTCTTGCCGGGAAAGCTTTTTATATGCCTCCGGTAGACTCACCCAAGAAAAATTCGTCATATGCGTCATTAAGTAAAAACAAGCCAGCTCCGAAAATCATTGTTGTTTCCGGCGTTGGCGAAACCATGAAAGAGGCAAAAAAAGACGCTCTGAATAAGGCGTATAAAAGATCTGGCGTCCATTTTAAGTCAGATGTTTCGTATGATAATGGAGACAATGTTGACGAAATGAATGAGATCTACACGGAAATAACAGATGTGATTGTTGAAAAAAACGAGGTTGTATCAGCGAAATTAATCGATGGCGTTGTACACGTGCAATTACGAGTAACAATTACAAATGTTCCCAAAGCAAATAAAAGAAAGATTCGATAATTCCGCCTTGTTATATTATTGAAATTAAAAATGCAGTTGTGCATTAGTATAAGAACTGTTCTATAAACAACGTTGTTTTTAATGACGTTGTTTATTATGAACAATAACCTTTAACCTTTTATCAGGAGACAACATTATGAAACAGTTGTTATCAATTGCCGCCGTTTTCGCGGTTCTGGCTTTTGGTTCGTTTGCGTTCGCGCAAGATGCCAAATCTTCTTATGCAGAAATTGCAGCAAATGGGACTGGCGTTTACAACATTAAAACAGACGATGAGACTGGCGAACTCAAATCTCTGCTCGTCGTTGGCTCTTCTCCAGTCAGTACTGTTTTGGGAGCGGCAAGAGGTAAAGACCTCGCACGAAGAAAAGCTTCTTTGGTTTGCGACGCAGCATTCGCAAAATGGTGCCAAACGAATTTGGAATATACAGAAACCGCTGATGATGATACTATTATTACAGTCAAAGGTTCTGGAGATGAGGAAGATGGAGAAGTGAGCGAAGAAGGTAAACAAAACGAATCTCAGAAACGGCAAATCACAGCATTTGCCAAAAAGGCTATTAGTGGTTTGCAAGTCGTTTATACCAAAATGGATGCTGATGGGAAAGAGTTTACTGTTGTCAAAGCTTTCAGCATGAAAAGCGTTAAGGCTGTCAAAACGGTCAATAAAGCGCTCAAATCTGTTGAAGAAGATAACAATTCAAATGTCGCTCCACGAAGCGCCGCTAATGGCGAGGAAGCTCCAGCAAAACCTGCAAAGGGTTCTCGTATGGGTTCGCTTAAGAATGAATCTCACGTCGCTCCTGGCGCTGACGAATTCCTTTGATTTTCTTTTGGTCAACGTTATAATAAATTGTAAGGTGATTTAACGCCATGAAAGCTATTGTTTATCTTCTATCGTTTATGGTTTGTAGTTTTGCCGTTTTAACTCAAGCGGCAGAACCTGTACCGGTTCAAATTAAGTCCGTCCGTAAATGCGAAGCGACTGTTGAGCAGACTGACGGCGCTTATATTGTTGACGTCAAAATGGCGTCCATCCATTGCTTCAAACCGGCAATGAACAAATCGTTAAGCCTTCGGAAGGCAAATAACATGGCGTTAGTCGCCTTGCTAAAATATCTTAATCCGGATAAGAAAAACGCCTCTTTGTCCTGTTCGGGTATGGAAACAATTAAAACGGAGTTTTCTGAAAAAGTCTGTCGCGTTGTTTGCCGAATACCACAAAATGGCGTTAAGATAATTGATGCTCCTGTTGTTGCGAATCAGGTGCCGAAAAAGAAAGCCGATGCATCAACAGCGGTTTCACAAACGGAAACAAAAGCGAATTCCCGTCCAAAGATCGTTTCTTCTAAATCCAGTCTGCTAACCAGACAGGCAGATTATGAGGAAACGATTGATGAACTGGCTAACATTCTTTTACAGGAAGCTCCGCAATGCGTTGATTCTGCCGAGAGATTAGGTTCTTTTATCAAAGCAATTGCGGACTTTGAAGAACAAATCAAAAGTCAATTCGCTGAACTGAAAAAGACAATCGAGCAGGAACGCGAATTGCTCAAGTTAGAGAAATCCGAACTGCTGGAAACTTTAGCTCAGAGTCAAAACAAGCCGATGCAACGGTTAAAAACGTTGGCGAAATGCGCTCAAGCAATAGAAGCAATTGATAAACAGGCTAAAGCATTCCTTCGTTCCATTCCGGAATGCCCTGTTTGTTCAGAGGAATTAGATTCTTTTTATGAAAAGGTTGCAGATTGCGAAGAAAAAATCGTAAACCAATTCGCTCAGCTGAAAAAGACAATTGAACAGGAAAGAGAATTCCTCCCGACAGATAAATCTAAACTACAGAGTATTATAACTCAATGTCAAAACAAGCCGATGCAACGGTTAAAAACATTGGCAAAATGCGCTCAAGAGTTGGAAACGCTCAAAGATTTTGAATCCGAACCGGAATATGCAGAGTATCTGCTTTCCAATCCGTTCTATCGAGAAAACGGCGGCGTTAAGGTTTATCGTTCCTTGACTGGTTACGGACTGATCTCTTTGGGAAGCGCTTTTATTTCCCAAAAGAATAAAGCGAAACCAGCCATTCTTTTAAGGAATGCGAAGCGTGTAGCGGAACTTCGCGCCAGAGCGGAGTTAGCGGGAGAACTTGAAAATAAGGATGTCGAAACAAAAGAAACCTATACAGAAGCCGTTAAAACGAAAATCGAAGGCGCTAAAGAGGAGTTAGTTCTTTCGATTGACGACTATTCTCAGATTATAAAAGAATCAGCGTCCGCGTTTTTAGAGAATGTTCGCCCTGTCGCATCTTGGCGTTCTGCCGATGGCGAGAAGGTTTATGTTGTGTTGGGCATGTTCAGAGAGAAAAAATAAGAGACGCTATTACGTTTCTCGTTGATATAGTCCGTAAGCGAGAGGGTAGCGACGCTAAACTCTCGCTTTTTAGTTGTAAGAAAATACAAACATCCGGCGAGCCGGGGCGCGTAATCCCCCGGAAAACAATGCTCAATAGAGCGTTTGTTGCCCTTGCCGCCCGAGTTTAACTATTGACTTTATCATAAGATTGCTTATAATAAATGATAGCGTTATCATCTTAGAATATAATTGTTGTTATTGTAATAAGCAAATGTTTGACATCAATCATTGATTGCAGAGTATTATCATGAAAAACATTTTAACCTTGACGGTATTGTTTGTCTTCCTGTTGGTTGGCGTTGTGCAGGCGCGCACGTGGACGGATAGCAGAGGCAATAAACTGATTGGAGATTTTGTTGGCTTTTCTCAAAACGACGATACAAAGATTAAAATCAAAACCACGACAGGTCGGGTTCTTTTTGTTCCGATTAAGGGACTCTCTCAGGAAGATCAAGATTATGTTCAATCGTTAAAAGAGAACAATAACGCTCAGAATACATCTGGATTTCAAAGCGATTCTCCAGCGCCCGCCCCAGCCCAGCGCAATAATAACAATGTTTCTCAGGTTGAACTCCAACCCGTTGACAACAGCAATCCCAATAACGAGGTTGTCATTGTTGAAGGCATTGGCGACAACATCGCAGAAGCTAAAAAAGACGCTATGCGAAACGCTGTTGAACAGGTAGTCGGCGCTCTGGTTGACGCTCAAACCAGAGTCGAAAACGACGAACTGATTGAGCAGATTCTTACCGCCAGCGGCGCCTATATTGAAAAAAGCGAAGTCCTTTCCGCGAAAAAAGAAAACGGTCTGGTAACAATCAAACTGCGCGCGACCGTGGTTAAATTGTCTCTGACGAAAAAGCTCAAACTTGGCGGCGGCGGACAGACCTTAGCCGTTGACGGCGCCAATTTGGTTGACTTGGCTTCTTCTAAAGTTGACGCTGAAAAAAGCGGCGCGATGTTCCTTGCCAATTTCCTTAAAAAAGAGGAATTCCCGTACAGCCTTCTGGATACAAAAGTAATTGAAAAACCCAGCATTACGCAAAAAGGCAACGAGGTCATTTATACGCTCAAGGTGGAAGCGTCCGTCAACCGTGAACGTTATATGGATTTTGTCAAACGAGTTAAACCGATTTTTGATAAATACGCCATTCAGCAAAGCAGTTTTGTGTTAGAAACATATAACGAAGGCAATATGATACGTTATAGAGATAGTAACGCGCCAGGGGAAAATGAAGGTAATCATTTGCTATTTTACTTATGCACTGGCGTTACGGGAAATTTCCGTTCATTAAAATTCGACACGTACGAACTTCCTAAAAAGTTTAGCGTCCCATTAGGATATTACAAACGAGTTGCTCCTGTTGTCGAAGTCTTACTGTTAAACGGCGACAATGAAGTAGTTGCAACTAAAAGAGCTATGCTTGGTTATGAGAGTGGCGTTTATAATTATGAACCCTTCAATGTTATGCCGTCTATGTTTGAACGCTTCGAATCGTTAGAAAATCCAAACTCTATCGGAGAATCTACTATTTTTAAATTTAGCTATTACAACAAATTTCTTAATGGTTGGTGCGTTTTTGCCCCTTATCGTCATAATAGCGAAAATCATATTATCCCATCTTCCATTTTTAATGTCTCAATAACGCTTACCCCCGACGAGTTGGCAAAAGTGCGTTCAGCCAAGATTGCCGTTATTGTCAACAATCCCGAAATGGACAAGGCGTTTAAGAGAATGGAAAGCGAAATTGAACAGATTCCAACAAACTAAGATCAGTCTCTTGGGAGCGAAATAATGCAGTTCGCCAACTGCGAACAAAATGTAGGGCGTGTTACGTTTTGACGCCGTTTCATTTTAAGCGCCTTGGCGCCAACGCGGGCAGGGCGCCTGCGAACCGGATTCAACAGAGGGTGTGCGATATTTGGCGGGTAAGACCCGCCCCCCCCGGAGGCGTTGTCCGCAAATAATAAAATTATTGTTACACGCAATTCCCGTCGAAATATTCAAACTAATTTAACCGCTTGCTGTCCCGCAATTATATGATTATGAACAGATTCCTCCTGTTTTTCCTGCTGTTTTTCCTGTTGTCTTCAACCGCGTTTTCTCAACAAGCGTCGGCGCCAGAACGGTTGTGGCAAATGAAGAACGGAATCAGTTTTTCTGCTCGATTTGTTGCAAGTTCCAAATTGGGAAGCAAGGTAAAATTACAGTTGCGAAATGGACGAATCGAAACGTTTAGGACAGATCAGTTTTGCAATGCTGACCAACAATGGATCTTGGACTGGAACAATCCACAAGTAAACAATGTTCCTGAAATTATTATTAAAACAGGACAGGGCGTAACCATTGAAGACGCTATTGCTGACGCTGAGGATAAAGCGCTGAACTCTTTTGGTTCCTATAGAAAAGAAAAAACAAGAGTCAATGAAGACGACGAACCTGTTGTTGAAGATGAAAAAGAATATCAAATCTTTTGCAGCTTTATCCGTAAAGAAACTGTACTGGATCAATTTCGCAGCAGCGATGGCTTATATCATGTTAAAATGCGATTTCAAATCTATCCATACGTTCTGGATCCCGTTTCTTTTCAAAAAATGACCGAGGAAGAGAATTTACGACGCAATGATACGATCAATGGACAAGTGTTATACGTCTACAATAAATACTTTGTCGATATGGATTTTCCAAACCGCTTTTATTCTTTTGCGGTGTCTAACGTTCGATTAAGTTATGACAATACGTTGAGCTTTGACGTTACAACCGAATGTAACGATGAAGAATACATTAGATTTGGAACCGATTTACGATACATACTTACAAGATTTGCGATTAAACGAGGCGTGTTTCATATAAAAACGCTTCCTTTTGAAAATAAAGATTATAAAGAAGTTCTTAAATTTTTTGAAAATGACGTACTAAGAAATATAGTTGATTTAAAAAAATACAAAGATCGCATCTTTGTTTGTATTTGTTTTTACATGAACGATGATGGCGACACGTCCTGGATTGTATTTCAACTTCCCAAAAAGTTTATGTTTATTTTTGAACCCTACGCTCATTATATGATGGGAATGCAAATTGACATTGTAGACTCAGAGGGAGATGAGCTGCTTTCGTTAAATCCTGTTTTGCCGGAAGCGAAGCCATTTTCACCGCGAACGGCTTCGTTTGTCGGTATTTGGGACGCTCGTTTTCGTTCCCGAATGAAGGATGAAGGCGTAGTTCACGGCTCGCAGTTTGCGATTATCAATCCAAATCAAAAATATGACTATAATTACGTTTACAGACGTTTTCGCGGCATCGATCCGTTAGCCAATATGCCGTTTAGTTCAGTGTACTCAATTCAACCATTTTTTTTGAGTCGTTTTAACGATAAGACAAACCTGATCTTCCCGAAGCTTACTCGGTCATTTAGCGTTAAACTGGAACCATACCAAGTCAGAGCGCTGCCTCCACGACTAAAGGATTCGATTCGGGTTACGCCAGCGCCTCTTAATCAAACAGGGCAAGAGTACTTAAAAGAATTAAAATATAATTTATCTCACGAAATTGAATAGAGCCGAGACGGTCGGAGCGCCACCCTCTATGACGTTTATCTGCAACATCTAAAGGCGCTCGAAGATGAGCGCCTGTCGAGAGTTCTTTTATCAAATGCAATACTGCATTGCCACTTTCTTTTTACTTCAGTTTTCTCAGCACCGTCTGGAGGATGCCGCCGTTTTGGAAGTAGACGATTTCGACCGGCGTGTCGATTCGGACTGTTACGTCGAAGGTCGTCTGTTTGCCGTCTGCGGCGGTGGCTGTTACAGTCAGATCGCATTGAGGCGTCAGATTTGAAACGTCGCCCAGGTCGAACGTTTCTTCACCCGTCAAGCCGAGAGACTGCCACGTCCGCCCCGGTTTGAACTGTAATGGCAGGATTCCCATTCCGACGAGGTTCGAGCGGTGAATTCGTTCAAAGCTGGCTGCGATAACAGCGCGAACGCCCAGCAGGGACGTTCCCTTAGCCGCCCAGTCCCGGCTTGACCCGGTTCCATATTCCGCGCCCGCCAAAACGATCAGAGGAATTCCCGCCTGCTTGTACTTGACAGCGGCGTCGTAAACGGAAATCGCAGGCGCGTCTTTGCCGTCGGGCAGGTATCGGCTCCAGCCGCCTTCCGTACCGGGCGCGATAAAGTTGCGAATGCGGATGTTGGCAAACGTCCCGCGAGTCATGACCTTGTCAGCGCCGCGGCGGCTGCCGTAAGAGTTGAACTCTTTCGGCTCAACGCCATGCTCTTGCAGATACTTCCCGGCAGGCGAGTCCGCCTTGATGTTTCCCGCCGGAGAGATGTGGTCTGTCGTAATCGAATCTCCCAGAGCGAGTAAAACGCGCGCGCCGTTAATCGGCTTGAGCGGTTCCGGCTGAGCGGTCATTTCCGCCAGGAACGGCGGTTCCTGAATGTAGACGCTCTCCGGATTCCACGGGAACAAACTGCCGGAGGGCGACTCAACGGCTTTCCATTCGTCCGAGCCTTCAAAAACGTTGGCGTACGCTTTGAGGAACATGTCCGGCTGAACGGTTTGAGCAGTCAAAGCGTCAATTTCCTCTTTAGTCGGCCAGATGTCTTTGAGGTAAACCGGGTTCCCGTCTTTATCAGTTCCCAGCGGGTCTGTTACAAGATTGATATTGACCGTACCCGCAATCGAGTAGGCGACAACCAGCGCCGGCGAGGCGAGGAAGTTTGCTTTGACCAGCGGATTGACGCGTCCTTCAAAGTTGCGGTTGGCAGAAACAACGGCGGCGGCAACGAGGTTGTTGTCCGTTACCTGTTTGGCAACCGGTTCGGGAAGAGGACCGGAGTTGCCGATACAGGTCAGGCAGCCGTACCCAACAGTCTGGAACCCCAGCGCGTTAAAGGCGTCCATCAGCCCGGCTTTTGTCAGATAATCTGTAACAGCGCGAGAGCCGGGCCCCATAGAGGTCTTCACCCACGGTTTTGTTTTGAGTCCTTTTTCCACCGCTTTTTTTGCCAGCAGACCGGCGCCGAGCATGACGGACGGGCTGGACGTGTTGGTGCATGACGTAATCGCCGCGATTGTAACGCAGCCGTGTCCCAGTTGATTTTCGGTCGACTCGACGCGTGCAGCGTCCGCTTCGTCCAAACCGAACCCGCGCTGAGTAACAGGAGCGGTCAGAGCCGCTTTGAACGTCGATTGCATGTCGGACAAAAGAACTTTGTCTTGTGGTCGTTTCGGTCCCGCCAGGCAGGGTTCAACGGTTGACAAATCAAGCGTTACAACCTGCGAATACTGCGGCATCGGGGCGGTCGGTTCTCGGAACAACTTTTGCTCTTTCGTATAGGCTTCCACAAAGGCGACTTCTTCTTCGCTTCTCCCTGTTTGACGAAGGAATTCAATCGTTTTGGCGTCTGTTGGGAAGAAGCCCATTGTCGCGCCGTATTCCGGCCCCATGTTGGCGATAACGGCGCGATCCGCCAGTTTCATGGATTGAACGCCTTCGCCGAAGAACTCAACGAACTTGCCGACAACGCCGACTTTTCGCAGCAGATTGGTAATCGTCAAAACGACGTCTGTGGCGGTAATGTTCGGACGAGTTTCACCGATCAACTCTACGCCAACGACTTCCGGCAAAAGCATGTACAGCGGTTGACCGAGCATGACGGCTTCCGCTTCAATGCCGCCAACTCCCCAGCCCAAAACGCCCAAGCCGTTAATCATGACGGTGTGACTATCCGTTCCGACGACTGTGTCAACGACAGCGACGTTTTCGCCCTCAATCGGTTTGACGAATATGCCTTTGGCGAGGTATTCCAAATTGACCTGATGAATGATTCCCGACGACGGCGGAACGATGCGGAAATTCTGGAACGCCTGCTGACCCCAGCGCAGGAATTCGTAACGTTCTTTGTTGCGGTGGAATTCCATTTTCAGGTTGTCCTGCAAGGCGGAATCTGTTCCAAAATAGTCCGTCTGAACGGAATGGTCAATAACCAGATCCACCGGAACGAGCGGGTTGATTTTATCGGGATTCCCGCCCAAACGGTTCATCGCGTTACGCATTGCGGCAAGGTCAACAACGCACGGAACGCCGGTAAAGTCCTGAAGAATCACCCGCGCCGGCTTGAACGGGATTTCCATGGGCGTGAACCCCGGTTTCCACGACGCGATATTGAGAACGTCTTTTTCTGTAACCTCGAAATCGTCGCAGTTTCTCAGCGCGTTTTCCAGAAGAATGCGAATAGAGTAGGGCAGAGCGTCAATATTGACGTCTAAAGAATCAAGTCGATAAATTGTTGCCGTAGTTTTCCCGACGGTCAATGTGGATTTGCTATTGTTATAAGGCATGGCATAGTCTATATAGAGTGTTACTGTTTTGCCGTTCCGGTTTTGCGAACCCCCGAAATGAACGACATGCATTTATTATACCGAAAAATGGCTTATCGGGAAGGGGCATACAGATGGTTAGTGCAATTGTGCGCGTTTAAATAATTTCCTGCTCCCCTATTCCCTAATATCAACTCGTGAGTATAATAAAAGATAATGTCAGACGATAAATCCGATTTGAATTCTGCCGAGTTTCCCTTTTTACCGACAACAGCTCAAGAGATGCGTCAGCGCGGCTGGGACAGCGTAGACCTGGTTTTTGTAACCGGAGACGTCTATGTAGATCACCCTTCTTTTGCGGCGGCAATTTTAGGTCGCTGGCTGTCGAAGCACGGGTATCGCGTTGCGATTCTTGACCAGCCTGACTGGCATAGCTGCGAGCCGTGGCGCGAATTCGGGCGCCCGCGATTGGCGTTTGGCATTTCAGCCGGGGCGATGGATTCGATGGTGAACAAATACACGCCATTTCGTCGCCTTCGGTCGGCAGACGCGTATTCGCCCAACGGCGAGCTGGGGCGGCGACCGGATCGCGCGGTGAACGTGTACTCTCAACGCGCCCGGGAGGCGTATCCGGGTTGTAAAGTTCTTATCGGAGGGATTGAAGCGTCTTTGCGCCGACTGGCTCATTACGATCATTACAGCGACAAGCTCCGCCGTTCCGTTCTGCTTGATTCCAAGGCGGATTTGCTTATGTACGGCATGGGAGAGCTGACTTTTCTGGAAGTGATGCGCCGATTAGAGGAACATCTTAACGACGACGATCCCAGCGATCTGTCGTGGCT
>JAZQDP010000446.1:0-2501 GCA_045546875.1 Thermoguttaceae bacterium
CGCTAAATAATCGCACTAAACAAGGTTATTTCGTTACACACTGGTTAAGGCGGCGGCAAGCCGCCGCACTCCCCGCGCAGGCGTTCCCCTCAAGTCGAGTCCCCTCCCTTCATTTCTCTTTTGATTTTTCTTCCAGACGCGATCGCAGTCCTGACAACAGACCAAATATTTTCGCATGAACAGGTTGGGACTGACGAACGATGAGGCAGTCCGATCGTTTGTCGAAGTCAATTAACCCGGAACGGGCGGGATCTGCCGATTTCCAGGATTCGGGTTCAAATCGAGTTGTAAACTGCTCAATTAAAATCGTCGGGGGAACGCCCTTGCCAATAAGATCCGAAATGGGATAAAACTCAACCGTCATAACCGATTTCAAACCTTCGTTTGTGGTCAGGATAAACGACGTTGGCGTCTGCGCTTGATAAACCAGCCCGGTTTCTTCCCCGATTCGGTTCAGCGTTTCTTCTAACGTCAGTTCGCTGGCGTTAAGGGTAATCGGGAACGTTGGCGAAATCCCTGCAACCTTCAAAGACGGTTCGTCCAGAAGGATGGTAACGCCGATTCGCTGCCCAATTTCGTTCAGAGCGGTTCGCAAATCCGCGGAGGGCTGAAAATTGATGCCGACGTTGCGTTTCAGGGCGCTTTGCGCGCGTTCTGACATCGGGTCAATCGTTACATCTTTGTTATACAACGGAGACAACCGCCGCGCAAGACGAAGCCGGTCAAGGAAATCGGAAATAATCCATTGATTCTGCTGAGATTGCATCACGTTGACGCTCCCCCCGCCTGCGGCTGTTATTGTTCCGATGCCGCCGACTTCTTTCCAGTCTCCGGGACATAAAAAGTTCCGAATGGATCGAATCAGATCCGCTGTCGCTTCCGGCGACGCGCCGACAAGATCGGAAACGCTATAGGTTGCCTTTACCAGCGCGCCAGCGTTGCGCCGAGTTCCGGAATCGGCGCCGGAGCGCGCGTTTATGCTTGACAGCGACGTTAGCGTCATCTTGTTGTCTGCGGTTATTTGGTACATCAAACCGCGCTGAGCAAGGACTTCCGCCAAAACCTTCTGGAGCGTTACGTCTTGACCAGACCAGGAAACTTTGTCGTCCGCGCTGATACCGTTGCGACGCAGAAAATCCCATCGAATCTCTAACGGCAAATTCCCCAACTCGCGAAGCGTTTGTAAACATTGCGACAGCTTTTGCTCTCGAATGGTTATCGATTTTAATTTTGTATTTAAGCCGGGGAAAATGGCGGCGTCCGGGTTGGAATCGTCCTGTTTGGCGTCAGACGCTTCAGAATCCGCATTGACGGCAAGCCCCACATCCAGCCCAAATTCCGGATCCTGTTCATTCTCCGCAACCTCGCCCTTGGCGACGTCTGGAACCAGTTCGGCATTGTCCTGAACTGCATTGTCCTGAACTGCATTGTCCTGAGCGTTCCCAGACAAGAGCGGGTCGTCAACTTCTGAGATTTTCTCTTCAAACAAGTTGTCCGAGGGCTGCGATAATTTATCCCCGGCGTCTGGCGCCTCGGGATTTTCTACCGGTTCCAGGTCGGCAGGCTGCGCTTCTAAATTACTGTTCTCCAAAACGGCAGGCGCCGGTTCGGTCTTTTCTTCTCCTGCGTTGTCGATTATTGGAACTTCGTTCTCTTGCGCTGAGTTTTCCGTATCGGGGCTGTCAATTTCAATTTTTTCCAAAGTCGCAGCCGCGTCGTCATTTTCTGCGCCGTTCTCTTTCTGTGTCGCTGGCGCCGGCTGGGCGGGTTTATCTTCTTCCTGATTGCTCTCCTCTTGAACCGCAGGGTCGAGAGGTTTGTCTGCGCGGTCGGTTTCTGCGCTCTGAGCGTTGGTTACGGGATTATCGACTTTTACTTCTTCTTTAGATCCCCGGGAAAAGAAAAGCAACAGCGGGATCAGGAGCGCCACCCCAATTACGATAATAACGTACGGCGCCCAAGCCGGAGCGTTATCGAAAAGAGAAAAGAGGTTATTAAACTTTTCTCTGAAATTAACGCCTTGAGACGAACCAGCCGAACTGAGCGACGGCGGGGTCATCGGTTCTGGCATGCGAGAATTGGGCGCGATTGGTTCTGGAACTTCAATCGGCGGCTCTGACCCTGCCGGGGGAGGTACAGGAACAACAACCGGGGGCGGCATTGGAACCTTCTGCGAAATCGGTTTCCCCTTTGGCGGAGCCGTCATCGGAGGCGGAACCGGAACCGAGGAAGAAGGCGGGGCGACCTTCGGCTTTCCTGTGCCAATATTATCTGTTTTAATATTTCTATTAACCTCGTGCGATACGGCTTCTTCTGCGGGAGGCGTCAGCTGGACGATGCTCCCACATTTGGGGCACTGAACAAGCTGGTTGACCAGACGCTTGTCGTGAACTCCAATTTTGCACTCGCACGTTGGACATTCGACAGAAAATAACATCTCTTTTGCCATATATACTTTTTCTATTTGAAATTTCCCGGAAATAAGCTGTTAGCTCCTAGCT
>JAZQDP010000447.1:0-2009 GCA_045546875.1 Thermoguttaceae bacterium
AAGGGACGATTATTAACCCTAACGCCTAAATAAAACAGCTTGTGCCGTATGATAAGCCGGGAGAAGACGCGATTTTCTCCCGGCCTTTTTAACAGGAGGGATAAAAATGCCGAGAGCATCCAACATGAAAGCTAAGGCCCCGCGTTTAACGGCTAAAAGCTTCGCCGCCGCCACGGGGATAGAACTGGGAGATATCAAGCGGTTTCAAAAAATGGCAAAGAGCTACAACGATGCCGCGCGGAAGTGGGCGGCGCGTAACAACTACGAAGGGAACCTATGGAGGCCATGGACAATGCAAGCCATGGCACAAAGCCGCTCCAGAACGCCCGCCGAGGCCTTCCGTTATGCCATGGAAGAACTTCAAGACCGACTCCGGGACGGCGTTTCTAACCTACTGAACACGACAAAAAAGAAATACGTTGAAAACCTTATTTCAGCAATGGCAACGAGTAGCCAATATTTGCTTGATGCGGAGTTACAGCGTATTGTCGAAGGGTATCAAAAGGGCAAAATAACCGAAGATGAGATATACCGCGCGACTGGTGGAGTTGATTTTGGGTTGCTATACATAACCCGGGACGATTCAAGCGGTGAAGTTGACTATGACTTTACCCCGGTTCTTGATCGTCTTCGTTCTGCTGGATTGTTATAAGAAAGGCTGGCTACTATGCAACTTGTGGGAGACTTTGAGACAACGCGCGACATAGACGAATACGGGGCTATCTCTATGCGGGTTTGGCTGTTCGATCTGTGTGATATTGAGAGTCTCCAGCATTGTACGTTTACTTCAATTGCGGACGGCTTCGCATGGCTCGACAGCATAGAAGACAATGATATAAGCGTGTATTTCCATAACTTGAAATTTGACGGCTCGTATATTACGGACTGGCTATTCCGCTCCGGCTATAAATGGTCAGACAAGCCGACAGATCCGGGAACGTTTAACTTTCTAGTTTCGGATGTCGGGCAGTGGTTCGCCGGGACTGTTGTAACGAAAACGGGTAAAAAACTCCGCTTTTACGACTCGTTAAAGAAGATCCCGCTTCCCGTTCGCCGGATCGGCGAAGCGTACAACCTGCCCATGTCTAAAGGTGAAATAGATTACAATCTCCACCGCCCCGTAGGATACGCGCCCACTGAAACAGAACTGGATTACGTTTGGAAAGATACGGAGATTGTAGCCCGTGCGCTTAAAATACACTTTGACGCGGGACTAAAGCGAATGACCGCACCCAGTGACGCGCTCGACGGGATCAAGCGAACGGTTACGGATGGCTATAGAAAATTAGGTATTCAATACATGAGACAGCACCCGGAGGTTGAAGCGTTTTGCCGTCAAGCGTACTACGGCGGGATCAGTTACGTTAATCCGGACATACAGGAACGCGAAGTCGGGGCCGGGGTTGTCTATGATGTCAATTCCCTTTACCCGTATGTAATGCGTGAATATCCGTATCCTGTTTATTGGCCCGTAAAGATTGACGGGTACATGGATCTGGACGGCTGCTTATGGATTGCTGAATTTAACGTACGAGCCGAGCATATTCCCGGAGCATTGCCAACGTTGCGCGTTGGAAAGAGTTGGGTTGACACCTATTACGAAGGGCACGTGACGCTAACCAGTGTTGACTTTGAAATGATGCTGGAAAACTATATCGTTGATTATGAGTTTATAGGCGGCTATAAGTGGAGACACTCTGACCCAGATCTTTTTCGGGAATTCGTGACGTATTGGGGAACCCGCAAGGAACACGATAAGGGCGGCAAACGGCAAATAGATAAACTCATGATGAATAGCGGTTACGGTAAATTTGGAATGAATCCACTGCGGCGGCATAAAATCATGTCCTTTTCGCCGTCTTCGGATTGCATCGCAATGTCGAATAGCGACTACGAATATACTGATTGTAACAACGTTGCGATTGCGGCGTTTATCACGGCGTACGCCCGCCGGGAACTGCACCGAGGCGTGAACGCGTCAAGGGGTTTTTGTTATTGTGATACGGACT
>JAZQDP010000448.1:0-36716 GCA_045546875.1 Thermoguttaceae bacterium
ATGGAAGGCGGTAACGGAGCGAACAACGCGAGCGCAGTTACGCATTAGTTTGCAGCTGTGAGCCGCCTCGTTATTTCTATTTTAGCTCATTCTCAAGACAATTGGAATAGGGGAGAGGGGATAATTGGCAATTATCAATGAGCAATTAGCAATTATTCGCAAAGCGAGAGGCAAACCGGGAGAGGAAAAATGGAATACGTCCCAAGAAAAACAACGGCGGCGCATTGTATTGCGTCGCCGCGTTTTCGTTCAACTATCATCTATACAATTCGGTATAGATACTTCATCCGGTATATTCAACAGTTTATTTTACAGGGGAATGTGAATTCCAACGGGTCCAACGCCGACGGAAAGACCAACTCTTCGTCCGATGGAAACGCCAACTCTTGGTCGAAGGCGTCCAGCATGCCGCCGGGGGGGAAGCGGTCGTGCGTAATAGTGGACACGAGGTGGAGCTGGATGGGCATGACGCGGGGGTGGGGGCGGAAGTGTGCCAGCGTGATGAACCGGAGCGGGAGCGGGGTGATTAACTACTGCTGGGGTCGGTTTGTAATGACCGTTGTTGCGATGACCTTGCGCCATTGCCGAGCTGCAAAACGCAACGCTCAGGCAAACCATAATCATTGCTACAAAAAACTTTTTCATAAATTCTGTCTCCTGTGTTGGTAAGGTTGGTAAAACCGAATGATTAACGTAAAACTTAATCATTTTTTTGAATGACCGCTCGAAATCAAACCTGTCCGATCGCTCATTCTATTATCAGTACGCACAGAAGTAAAAATGGTTCGAAAGATTAACAATTATTTTTCGGTAAATATTAAAATTTCAAAAATTTTTATGAGAGCAGTTTTTAAACACGAAATACACGAAAAGAACGAAACAACCGAAAGGATTATTTTTAGATCTTACTTTTTTCGTAAATTTCGCATGATTTCGTGTTTAAAACAAAATACTTCCAATAACCAATCGGCGAAAATCCGTCTAATCCGTTAAATCCGTGTACGGACTGACCCGCTCATAACCATCGGAGGCTATTCCAACCGTGTTCAACTTCTGCTATAATTCTATTTATCAAGAAAGAATTCGTTTCCCCCATTTTTCCTCAAAAGGAGTTTTTATCATGAAGACAAATAGAACTTTTGCTCTGACGGCGTTCGTTTTAAGCGCGGCGATGGCGATTGCTGCGTCAAGAGCGGAGGCGGCGCCGAATGCGTTTAGCGTCTACGAGCCGTCGCAGTCTGACAAGCTCGATATAAAGGACTCGCAAGTCGAAGTCCTGCCGGACAGAACCGTCGTTACCGCCCTCGGCAAGAGTTACAACTGGCCGGGCGTTACGATTCACGGGAACTGGGACGCCTCCTGTCCTCAGACGTCTGTTTATGTAACAATCAAAAACATGGAAGCCGCCCCCCTGACCGTCTGCTGTCGAATCGACGACGTCAACTCGACCAAAACCCAGCGCTGGCATTCCGTTTCCAAACAGATCAAGGCGAAAGACAAGATCGTTTGGGAAATCCCGCTGCCAAACCAGAGTCTTTCCCCTGAGATTATGGACAAGCTCTTTGCCATGCGCGGCGGTCCTGGCGGAGTGCGAATCAACTACGATTCCGGAGTTCGCGCTGCGTCCACGCCGATTGACTTCACAAAAATGGAGTCCGTCTGGCTGTTTGTAACGCAACCTGCCCAGCCGGTTCGGTTTGCCGTTTTCAAAATTGAAATCGCTCCGTCTTCCGATACCGTACTGCAGTCGGAAGTTAACGAGACCGCATCGGGGAAATCGTGGCGTGAAATGACGCTCAAAGAGTTCTTCCCGATGATTGACGTCTATGGTCAGTTCAAGCACGAGGACTGGCCCGGCAAAACGCATTCCGACGAGGAACTCAAAGGGCGAATCGCTCAGGAACAGGCGGACTGGAAAGCCAACCCGCGCCCCGGATGCTGGGACAGGTTCGGCGGCTGGGCGGACGGTCCGAAACAGGAAGCCCGCGGGCGCTTCTACACAGTCAAGCTGGACGGGAAATGGTGGCTTGTCGACCCGGACGGGAACCTGTTCTGGTCGCACGGCGTTGACTGCGTCGGGACAGGCAACGCAACGACGCCTGTAACAGACCGCGAGTTCTATTTTGAGGGATTGCCCGCGCAGGACGACCCGAACTTCAGCCGATTCTATTCAACCGCCGGCTGGGCGCCGCACAACTACTATTCAACCCACTGCCCGTTCAAGACGTACAACTTCACCGCCTCCAACCTGTACCGAAAATTCGGAGACGACTGGTACAAGCAGGCTGGAGAAGAAGCGCACGCGCGTCTGGAATCCTGGGCGATGAACACGATCGCCAACTGGTCTGACAAGAACATTTATCTGTACGCGTCGCGCAAGACGCCGTACGTCGCAACCCTTCACGCCGGTTCAAGACCAATCGAGGGTTCTGCCGGATACTGGGGCAAGTTCACCGACCCGTTTGACCCTAAATTCGGCGACTCGTTCCGTCGTTCTCTGACCAGCATGAAAGAGACGATCGACGACCCGTACTGCATCGGGTACTTTGTCAACAACGAGATGTCCTGGGGCGACGATACGTCGCTGTCGCTAGGCGCTCTGGCGTCTCCCGCCGACCAGCCGGCAAAGATCGCCTTTGTTGCATGGCTGAAAGAAAAGTACAAGACCGCCGCCGCCCTCAACAGCGTCTGGAAGACGTCCTACGAAAGCTGGGACGCGCTGCTGGAATCGCAAACCGTTCCGGATAAAAAGCTCGCCGGCGACGACCTCCGGGCGTTCTATACGGTTATCAGCGAGAAGTACTTCCAGACGATTCACGAGATCATTCAGGAACTCGCGCCCCAAAAGCTGGACTTGGGCTGCCGGTTCGCGTGGGGCAACGACCTGGCGATTCGCGCCTGCGCCAAGTATTGTGACGTTATCAGCTTTAACCGCTATAACCGATCCATCGCCAATTTCAAACTGCCGGAGGGCGTCGACAAACCGTGTATAATCGGGGAATTTCATTTCGGCGCTCTGGATCGCGGCATGTTCCATACGGGGCTTGTTCCCTGCAAATCGCAAGCCGACCGGGCGCAGCATTACGAGAACTACGTCCGCGGCGCGCTGGAGAACCCGTACTGGGTCGGAACGCACTGGTTCCAGTACGGCTCGCAGGCGACCACCGGCAGAGGCGACGGCGAGAACTACCAGATCGGCTTGGTAGACCTTGCCGACACGCCGTATAAAGAACTCATCGAAGCCGTCAGAACCGTCGGCAGAGACATGTACAAGATACGAAGCGGAAAGTAAATTTTTCGGGGAGTACGGCGGCTTGCGTAAGCTCCCGGAAAAGACTCACGCGAAGTTCGCAAAGTTCGCGAAGTTTTAAAGATAACTTTGCGTACTTTGCGTTCTTTGCGGCTTAAAATTTTTCGGCGGCAGGGGACTGCCGCTATCCTGACAAACCGTCTTCTTTACTTCTCCCCCTCCGACGACGTAACAAGTTCTTTTTCCGTCTGCTCGATGGTTCCGCCTTTGGTTTCCGGCATGAGGTACAAGGCGAAGAATAACTGCAGCAGCGTCATACAGCCAAAGAATGCGAATGCCGGAAAAACCGTTACCGAACGAAGGTCAACCCTATTTCGGCAGTTTGGAAAGCGCTTCAGCCGCGTCGCTGTCGCCTTGATCCGCCGCTTTCTGGTAGAATTCTCGAGCTTTGGCAGGATCAGCCGCAACGCCTTTGCCTTCCAGATAGCATTCAGCAAGCTTGCACTGGGCTTCAGCATCGCCTTGATCCGCTGCCTTCGTATACCACTGGACAGCCGCCGCTTTATCTTCAGCAATGCCGTGTCCATCCTCGTACGCGTCGCCGAGTTTTCTCTGCGCCTTGGCGTTTCCCTGTTCCGCGGCTTTCGTCCACCACTTGACGGCTTCAGCCTTATTTCTGTCAACGCCATGCCCTTCGTCGTAGCATTCACCGAGTCTCATTTGCGCCAGAGCGTGTCCTTGTTCAGCCGCTTTCGTCCAACACTTGACCGCTTTTTCCTGATCTTTGTCAACGCCGTTGCCTTCATGATACTGTTCGCCGAGTTTGTACTGAGCCTCAGCGTCTCCCTGTCCCGCCGCCGGAGCAGCGCTGTCGGTCGCCGCCGGTGTCGCGTTGGAATCGTCAGCCGGTTTCGAATTGGAATCGCACGCTGTAAATACTGCAGTCAAAGCCAGCAGGGCAGCCAAAGAAACGAATTTATTGTAGGATTTCATGACAATACGCCTTTCCTGTAAATGAAATTAAAAAATGAATTGATAAATTAAGGAACCCGAATTCCTTAATATTTATTCTTATTTATTATACTTTATTCTCAATATCCTTTAAGGGGGGCTGACAGAAAAATCAAGACGCTGGCGCTTTAGAATTATGGGGTTGCACAAACAATGAAAGACGGTAATGAAGCGAGCGCTAGCGAACGGAATTACGCAGTTCGCCGAAGGCGAACCAAAAGTTTGAAGCGTGTACTAAATCGACGCAGCCGGAAACCTCCTCTGGATGTAGCCCGTCCTCGGGCTACTTTGCTGGTATTGGAAAAATCCTTTCGCAGAACTCCCCCTCCGACCTGCTGGATCGCGGCTGTCTCAGCCGCCGCGGCGAGGCGCCGCTCCCGATCCGCGCTGCTGCGGTGCGAAGGCGCACACCCAGTCCGCGCTGCCGCGGTGCGAAGGCGCACACCCAGTCCGCGCTACCGCGCGTCTGCCAAAACGCGCTCCCGTTGGTCGCTTTATTTTCCGTACTAATATTTTAATCACGCAAAGTCATCTTTAAATCTTTGCGTACCCACGTGAGTTTTTATCTGCCTACTCCCTATTTTCTACTCCCTAAAACGTGGTATAATATAAGGAATGATTTTTGACCCTTGGGCGGTTGCGATGTTTAAAATGATATAGCTCCGCCGCTCACCACTTTTTCGTTGAACTATCTACCATGGATAAAACATTGACGATTATGCCCTGCTTGGACATGCGTAACGGTCGCGTTGTCAAAGGGGTTCATTTTGTAGACATTATCGACGCCGGCGACCCGGTAGAGTGCGCGAAAGCGTATTGCGCCGCAGGTGCAGACCAGCTTGCGCTGTTAGACATTACCGCTACCGTCGAAAACCGTTCGACCATGCTCGACGTTGTTAAAAAGGTTTCAGCGGCAACTACGGTTCCGTTTACCGTAGGCGGCGGCATTGGCGACGTTAAAACCGCCGCTGCCGTTCTCAATGCCGGGGCGAATCGCGTCTCCATTTCTTCTGCTGCGTTCCGAAAGCCGGAACTGATTCCAGAATTAATTAAAGAGTTTGGCGTCGATTCCGTTACCGCGGCAATTGACGTTGACGTCAATGCGAATCTTCCCTCCGGGTACGAAGTTTATATCGACGGCGGACGCACAGCAACCGGCGCAGACGCAATTGAGTTTGCCAAAAAACTCGACGGGTTTGGCGTCAATGTCATTCTTCCGACAAGCAAAGCCGGCGACGGCGCCAGAACCGGGTACGATCTGCCGGTAATTCGCGCCATGGCGCAAGCGTGCAACGCTCAAATCGTCGCCTCTGGCGGAGCGGGCAATTTGCAGCATTTCGCCGACGCCGTCGAAGCGGGAGCCTCCATCCTCCTGGCGGCAAGCGTCTTCCACTTCCAGATTATTAAAATCCCGGAACTCAAAGCGTTCCTGAAAGAAAAAGGATACAACGTTCAGTAGACAATAGGCAAGAGGCAGTAGGGCGCAAGCGCCTCAAAAACTACTGCCTACTGCCTACTGCCCCACTCTTCCCTACTGTCTCTAACCCTACTTCCTACACCCATGTCAACTCCTGTATTAAAAACAAATTTACCGTTCCCCGTTCGGAGCGGAAAAGTTCGCGACGTTTACGATTTTGGTTCCGAGGTTCTGCTCGTATCAACAGACCGCATTAGCGCGTTCGACTGGATTTTACCGTCAGGCATTCCGGATAAAGGGCGCGTCCTGACGCAAATTTCCTCTTTTTGGTTTGATCTTTTTGGCGTTGAAAGTCATAAGATCACGTGCGACGTCAACGAAATGCCGCAGATTGCCGGTTTGGATACAACCGATCTGGTTGGTCGATCCATGCTTTGCAAAAAGACGAAGATCGTCCCGATGGAATGTATCGTTCGCGGCTATTTAACCGGTTCAGGCTGGAAAGAATATCAGAAAACCGGTTCCGTTTGCGGAATTGAACTTCCTAAAGATCTCAAGGAAAGCGCGAAACTGGAGAACCCGATTTTTACGCCGTCCACAAAGGCGGAAGAAGGGCATGACGAAAACATTTCGTTTGAACAGATGGCAGATCAGATCGGCGTTGCCTTGGCGGAAGAACTCCGCGAACGCAGTATAGAAATCTTTCTCCGCGGCAGCGAATACGCTGAAAAAAAGGGCATTCTCATTGCCGACACGAAGTTCGAATGGGGCGTTTTAGACGGTCAGCTCATTTTATCAGACGAAGTCTTGACGCCAGACAGCAGCCGATTCTGGCCCGCTGACCAATACGAAGAAGGTCGTTCTCAACCCTCGTTCGACAAACAGTTCGTTCGCGATTGGCTTACCAACGAGTCCGGCTGGGATAAAAACAGTCAGCCGCCAACGCTTCCGCAAGAGGTTGTTGACAAAACTCGCGAGAAGTACATTGAAGCCTACGAACGACTTACTGACAAACCTTTCCTATGGAAATAACAATTGCATTTTTTTAATAGAATATAATTGCACCATGCAAGGACTCCTGTTTGACAACTTCGTCCGTTACGCGTCAATATCCAGCAGACGTTATTTAGGAAATAAATATCGTCTGCTTCAGTTTATTGATTCCGTGATATCTCCGTACCGAGATAATATCAAATCGGTAGCAGACGTCTTTGCTGGAACGGGAGCGGTTTCGTCTTTATTTACCGATAGGCAGATAATTACAAACGACATTTTATACAGCAATTATCTGTGTCATATAGCCTGGTTTGGGGGCGAAGCGTATTCAGAACCTAAAATCGTCGAACTGATTCAACAGTACAATCAAACAGACGTTGAAGAATCCAATTATATGTCAGAGAATTTCAGTAATACGTATTTTACTGAACGAGTTTGTAAAAAGATCGGTTATATTCGTGAGGATATAGAGTCGTTATTCAACGCTCAAAAGATAAACTTTCGCGAGCGAGCGTTTTTGGTTGCGTCCCTGCTCTATGCAATGGATAAAATTGCCAACACGTGCGGACATTACGACGCGTACCGTCAAGGGGTTAAAAACCTGGCGCAATTGGAATTGAAAATTCCAGAAATAACATGGGCTAATAATCCGAATAATCAATGCTTTAATGAGGACGCAAACGCGCTGGTCCGGAAGATTGAGCCGGATTTGGTTTATATCGATCCGCCGTATAATTCCCGACAATATTGCGATTCCTATCACGTTTTGGAAAACGTCGCTTGTTGGAAAAAACCGGAAGTTTTTGGCGTTGCTCGAAAAATGAATCGCGATGCGTTAAAAAGCGATTATTGCACCCAGCGCGCGCCAGAGGCGTTTAACGATTTAATAAACAACATTTCAGCCCGTTACATTCTTGTTTCCTATAACAATATGGGAGAAGAGGGCGATGGGCGATCTAACGCCAAGATTTCTGATACCGAAATTTTGGATATCCTCGCTTCGCGTGGGAAGGTAGAAGTTTTTAGCTCCAAACACAAGGCGTTTTCCGCAGGAAAATCGAATCGACCTCAAAATGAAGAAAGACTGTTTTTTGTCGTTGTTCGATGATATTGAATGTGGTCAATATCCAGAAAAGTACAATGTAATATCATTGACAGCGCCAATTGCATCGCCGTTAAATTATACCGGGGGAAAGTTTAAACTTTTGCCTCAGATTCTTCCGCTGTTTCCTAAACAGGTCGAGACGTTTGTCGATTTATTTTGCGGCGGGTGCAATGTGGGCTGCAATGCAGTGGCAAATCGCGTTGTATTCAATGATAACAACGAAATTCTTATTGGTTTGCTTGGTTGGTTTGAGCAAACGGACAGCGAATCTCTTTTTGATTCGATTGAGAGCGTAATTCAAAAATATGAATTGTCAAATTCCATGAAATATGGATATGAATATTACAACGCCAACGGTTCAGACGGATTGGCAAACGCCAATAGAGAGGGGTTCCAGAAATTACGCGATGAATTTAACGGATTGGATATCCGCGATTCATATTATTACTTGTTGCTTTATGTTTTAATTATTTTCTCTTTTAATAACCAGATTCGATTTAACAGGAACGGCAAATTCAATTTACCTGTCGGTAAAAGAGATTTTAATTCAAAAATGCGAAACAAACTCTGGCAATTTATTAATAGAATCCAGTCGATAGATTGTCAGTTTCAATGCAAGGGTTTCAATGAAATAGACGTTGACAAATTGTCTCCGCAGGATTTTGTCTATGCCGATCCGCCTTATTTGATAACCTGTGCAACGTACAATGAACAAAACGGCTGGAATGAAGATAACGAGTGTAGTTTATTGAACTTCTTGGACGAGCTTCATGAGAGGAATATCCGCTTTGCGTTATCAAATGTATTGAAGAGCAAAGGAAAAGTCAATACATTATTAAACGACTGGATTAATAAACGAAAAGACCGCTATTTCATAGATTATTTAAATTTTAATTACGCCAATTCAAACTATCATACAAAAGACAAGTCTGATTCCGCGGAAGAAGTTTTAATCAGGAATTATCGCTAGGAGAACGCTCGATGTCAAAGAAATTGTGGAGCATGTCGACAACCGTCCGAAACCCATATCGAATTCGGGATTTTTTGACGGTGTTAAGCGCTTTGGACGGTCAAATCTGGGACAAAGTTGCTCAAGTTCGATTTCAGATTCTGTTAATCCAAAATCGTTTCTATGTTCCTGAAGACAATAATCTTTCAGAAGAACAGATTGCTCTTTTAGACAATCCGGAAATATCTCTGACGTATCAGCAGGCGGAGGATATATTCAATGCAAAGCAATATGAAGACCCGCCTATGCGAGGAAGAAACTCCTATAAGCCAATAGAAAAAGCGGGATTGTGCTTTATTATTGATAAAAAAGTTCATATCACCGCTTTGGGCTGGCGCTTAATTAATGGCGAAATTGAAATCGAGGATTTCTATTTTCGCAGCATGATTCAATGGCAGTATCCGAATCCGCGTTCAAAGGACTTTTCTGCTGAAGACGGCTATAATACAAAACCGTTTATTTCAACGCTGTTGTTAATTCGGCGCGTAAATCAATTGTGCCGTCAAAATGGATTAAAAGAAAAAGGAATTTCCAAAGACGAGTTTGGCATTTTCGCATTGTCATTGATCAATTATCAGGATATTGACAAGACGGCGGAAGCTCTGTTACAATATAGAATTCAAAAAGAGAAATTCAAAGATTATCAGGAGAGAACCGCGTTTCAAAGAGAGTTCGCGTCCGAGTATTTGAAAGATTATGTCAATTATTCAGAATCGAATTTAAAAGATTATACCGATAACGCGATTCGCTATTTCCGAATAACTCGATATATTTACGTTCGTGGCGGCGGGTATTATGTCGACTTGGAACCCCGGCGTCAAATTGAACTGAATAAACTCTTTGAGCAGGAAAACGGAAGCGTCAAGACGTTTGAATCCGACAAGGATTTTATTGACTTCATGTGCGATCCGTCGACGTATGACTTGCCATGGGAAAACACCGCAGAATTACGGTTGATTGCTCAACAGATCGTTACGGAAATTTCCAGCCTGGAACAATCGCTGCAGTTGTCTCATACAGAGCGCTCTTTGGGAAATACAAAACAGGAACTCGAAAAGCAAATCAGTGAATTGCGTCAAATTCGCTCTGATTTGCAATTCCAATTGTCAAAACGAGAGTTGGCGGACATTCCCAGAATTGAGGAAATCATTTACAAACTGGAAAACATCTCTCATCTGCCGGAAAAGCCCAGCATCGCATTGGAAAAATATGCGGCAATCGCGTTGAATATTATTAATGACGCTATTCGAATTCAGAATAACGCGCCCTTGGGAGACGATAACGATCTGCTTTTTACCGCCGCCGCAAACGTACCGGATATAGAATACGAATATCAGCTCTTCCGCGGCATTTGTGAAGTTACCATGCTTACCGGACGCAATCAGTGGTATGCGGAAGGACAACCCGTAATGCGACATTTACGCGACTACGAAAACCGCTTTTCTGACAAGCCGTCGTATTGCCTGTTTATCTCGCCGAAACTTCATCAGGATACCGCCAATACTTTTTGGATTGCTTCCAAATACGAATACGAAGGTCAGCGGCAGCGGATTATTCCCTTGTCGATCAGTCAATTGTTAGAGATTCTGAAAATGATTGTTTTCTTAAAACAGAAAGGAAAGCGGTTTGAACACAGAACTCTTTTAACGCTGTATGACGCTATTGTCAATACACAAAGCGCCTCAGATTCAAAACATTGGATTGATTCTATTTCAACGTCAATCGACAGCTGGATAGAATCCGTCAAGTCCGCAGCTTAACCCCGTAAGTCGTCATGAGAATAGGAAACGTTCAACTTGAAACGCCATTGATTCAGGCTCCCATGGCGGGGTTTAGCGGCTACGCCTTTCGGGAGATAATTCGTCTGTGCGGGGGGTGCGGACTGACGACGACCGAAATGGTCAACGCCCGCAGTTTTATTCAGATTGAAAAGAACCTGCGTCATTCCCCGCCCCGGCTGTGGGGAATTCCGACGGAAACGCGTCCGGTCGCCGTTCAGATTTGGGACAACGTCCCGGAGAATCTGGCGGAAGTCGGGCGGGTTCTGGCGCAAATCTGGAAAGTCTCGATTGTCGACATCAACTTTGGCTGTCCGTCGCCGACGGTGGCGCAGCGATCTCAAAGCGGTTCCTATTTGCTCGATTTCCCCGATCAGGTTGAAAAGATTGTTCGGCTTACGGTAGACGCGTGCGCCCCAACGCCTGTTACAGTGAAAATGCGGCTGGGAACAAAGCCGAACCGGATTACCGCCTGCGAAGTCGCTCAGGCGGCGGAATCGGCGGGCGCGGCGGCGGTGTACGTTCACGGTCGGACGGCGGCGCAGGGCTATTCCGGAACGGCAAACTGGGACGAAATCGCGAAAGTCAAAGACGTTTTGAAGAGTATTCCTCTGGTCGGCAATGGCGATATAAGAACGGTCGACGACGCGCTCAATCGTCTGAAAAACTATCCCGTTGACGGCATTATGATCGGTCGCGGGTGCCTGGGCAAACCCTGGATTTTCCGCGACATCGCCCTCGCGCTGGGATTAACGGTCAAGTCGGAAATAACAGATTCCAACCGTCTGGAACTGGTTCGGCTCCATTATGAATTGACAAGCGAATCGCTCAACGAACGAGACGCCGTTGTCAACATGCGAAAAATCGTCTGTCGATACGCCGACGGTCTGCCGAACGCCTGCGAATTCCGAAATTCTATCGCTAAGATCGAAACCAAAACAGAGTTCCTGACCGCCTGTGAACAATTCTTTACCGGAACGCAGAGCGAATAGGGTTAGAGGGGGAATTATTCTTCCCCCAATTCTTTTAGAGCGTCAATAGCCGGTTTATACCCTTGTTGAGCCGCTTTGCGGAACCATTCAACGGCTTTTTCTTTGTCCTTTTCGACGCCGTCGCCGTCTCGATAGCTTATGGCGAGGCTGAATTGAGCTTCAACATAACCCTGATCCGCCGCTTTGCGACACCACTGAATCGCTTTGCTTAAATCTTTCGGGACGCCATCGCCGGTATAGTAACAAACGCCCAGATTGAATTGCGCTTGTGCAAGCCCCTGCTCTGCCGCTATTTGATACCATCTAACAGCTTCATTTAAATCTTTCTCAATCCCTTCGCCGGATCGATAGCAATTACCAAGATTATATTGTGCAGACGCTTCTCCTTGTTTTGCCGCTTTACGATACCATTTTACAGCTTCTTGAGCGTCCTTTGTAATGCCATAGCCGTTATTATAACAAACGCCAAGACAGAATTGCGCTTTTGCATGTCCTTGTTTAGCCGCTAAACGAAACCATTTTACAGCCTCTTGAGCGTCTTTGTCTACGCCGATACCGTATCCATAGCAAGAGCCAAGGCTGAATTGTGCATCGGCGTATCCCTGCTGAGCCGCTAAACGACACCATTTGACCGCTTCCTGATCATCTTTTGATACGCCGCTGCCCATGCCATAACACTGCGACAGATTGTATTGCGCCTTTGCGTGTCCTTTTTCCGCCGCCTTCTTCCAATATTTGACCGCTTCCGATTTATTTTCAAGAGTTCCAATGCCATAGAAATAATTACAGCCAAGACGGTAAAGCGTTTCAGCGCTTTTTTTAGGTTCCTGCTCTTCTGCTTTTGTCATGCAAACAGTAAAAAAGGGCGCTGCAACAAACAACAGTATAACAGCCGCTATATTTCGAATTGACATGGTTTAAATCCTCAAATTCAAGGTTGGGTTTAACGTATCTTTGAATTGAATACAATAATTATACGTTTTTTTCAAGTTGCTGGCAAGAGGGAAATGAGGGGCAGATCGCGGATGAGTGGGGAACCGGCAAATCTTTCTTGCGAAGAAAGACAAGATGAGAAGCGGAACAGCGTCCCGACAGGGACGTCATTTCTATAACCGTCGACTTTAGTCTACGGACGGCGTAACGCTCTACTCTCCTCCTAATCGAGTCAGTCCCTTTTCTTCCTCTCCCGACGTCGTAGGCGCCGGGAGAGGAAGAAAAGGGTTATTTGTCGATTTTTTATTTTTGTTGTCGTCTCCTTCCCGGTGGTTGAAAACCGCCGGTTATAGAGATGCAACCCCTTCGGGGTTAGGCGCTTGTTTCACGCTTCCAACGTTTGGTTTGCCTTTGGCGACCTGCGGTAATTTCGTTCAATTCTCCGTCTTACCGCTTGCTTTTTGATTCCCACTATGTTAAAATCTGTACAATAGACTAGAGTTGCAATAAGCGGCTCTTTGCGTTGTTCTCGAATATTCAGAAAGGTTACATTATGAATTCGTTTAAGTTTCATTTGTTTATAGCGTTACTTATAGCGCCAGCGTTTTTCCCGATTTCCGTTCAGGCGGAGACGTCGACCGGATGGGAGAAACATTCCAGCAACCCGGTTTTGGGCGGGCAACTCGGAACGTGTTTCGACATTAGCGTTCTGCAGGAAGGCGACGCGTTCAAGATGTGGTTTTCCTGGCGTCCGAAAAAGTCGATTGGATATACGGAAAGTAAAGACGGAATTCATTGGTCGGAGCCGAAAATCGTTCTGACGCCTGCTGGCGGCTGGGAAGGGATTGTCAACCGCATTGGCGTCATTTTCAAAGACGGCAAATACCACATGTGGTACACCGGGCAGATACTCAAAGGGAATATCGGGTCGAAGATCGGGTACGCGACAAGTCCCGACGGAGTCAACTGGACGCGAGTTCAAAGCTCTCCCGTTCTCGAACCGGAAGAACCGTGGGAGAAAGTTGCGGTAATGTGTCCTCACGTTCTTTGGGACGAGTCGGAAAAGACGTTCAAAATGTGGTATTCCGCCGGGGAACAGTACGAACCCAACGCCCTGGGGTACGCGACAAGCCCGGACTGCGTCCATTGGACGAAACATCCCAACAATCCGATTTTCAAGCCGGATAAAAGCGTCAAATGGGAACAGCATAAAGTAACCGGGGCACAGGTTTTTCCCTATAAGGGCATGTACTATATGTTCTATATTGGTTTTGAAAACGAACATCTGGCGCGAATCGGGATTGCGCGTTCCAAAGACGGCGTAACAGGCTGGGAACGGCTGCCGAGCAATCCGATTATCGGTCCGGATGAGGGAATGTGGGACGCCAGCGCGTGTTACAAACCGTTCGCAATTTATGACAAACAGGCGGATCTGTGGCGCCTGTGGTACAACGGACGCAACGGCGGGATGGAACAGATCGGGCTGGCGATTCACAAAGGCGAGACCCTCGGATTCCCGGAACCGGCGGCGTCCAACGATTCCAACTAACGCACTTAAACAAAAAGTCAAACATTATTATCGCAACGATTTAACCTGTAACATTATCCGAAAATTTTAGTTAATAATTTTGAAATCGTATTGAAAGGAAAATCATGAACATTGTAAAAGGACTGATTATCGTCTTGGCAACGGCGATTGCATCCAACATTGCGTATGCCGCGCCGAAATCCATTGTCATTTATTTCTCACACACAGGCGAGAACAACGGCGTAGGGTATATTACAGAAGGCAACACGGCAAAGGTTGCCAAGGCGATTGCCGCCCGAACCGGCTCGCCGATTTATGAAATCAAGGAAGCGGTTCCGTATTCAACTCAAATGAAACCATGCGTTGATCGCGCCAAAGAAGAACTGCGCCGCAACGTTCGTCCCGCTATTGCAGGGAAATTGCCGGACTTGTCTTCGTACAACGTCATTTATCTCGGATACCCAATTTGGTGGGGCGACTGCCCGATGGTTATCTATTCTTTCCTGGAAAAAGAGAATATCAATGGCAAGATTATCATTCCGTTCTGTACGCACGAGGGTTCCGGATTGAGCTCAACCCCGCGCAATTTGCAAAAACATTTCCCCAGAGCGAAAGTGTTCCAGAAGGGATTGGCAATTAAGGGAACCGTTGCTCAAAAAGACCCACGGACTACCCAAAGAACCGTTGAAGCCTGGCTAAAAGCGATTAAAGCAATTAAGTAGGCAGTAGGCAAGAGGCAGTAGGCAGTAGTTATTATTTCGCACCTCGCACCTTAAACTCATTATGAAAACACACATCGTTTTACTATTATTGTTTTTATGCGCCCCGTGGACGCTGTATGCTCAGGAGGTTAAGCCTCAAATAACAAAACCTCAAATAACAGAAAACAGCATTGTTCGGTTGTCTTGCATAGAAGTCGATCCGGCTCAACTGACAGAATATAGCCGTTTTGCAGAAGAATGCGGCAGAACGTCCATGGCAAAAGAACCCGGCGTTTTGTTTATGTTTTCCATGGCGGATAAACGTCAGCCTAACAAAATTACCATTTTGGAGGTTTACACTGACCGCGCCGCATACGAAAGCCATATTAAATCGCCGCATTTTCAGAAGTATAAACAGGGAACGATTAAAATGGTTCAGAAATTGGAACTGTTGGATCAAACTCCGTTAATTCCTGACATGAGAATGAAATAAACTCAAGTTGACAGCCCGAATTCAGAAGCTATTTTAATTATTTTCATAACATCATGAAACGTTACGCATTATTATTGTCTTTTATAGTTATTGCTCAAGCTGCGCTGTACGCTCAGACAGTAACTGTGGAGGAGCTATCCGATATCGCACATGCTCCGCAAATTGTTGAAGTGCAGTCGGGCGTCGTTGAACTGGAAACCCCAGCCGGGAAAATAATCGGCTGTCAGGAAAACGAGCTTCGCATCTTTCGCGGGATTCCCTATGCGGAAGCCCCTGTCGGTGAGCGTCGCTTCGCCCCGCCGGTTCCCAAGGCGCGTTGGGATTCTCCTCGCGATTGCCGCCGCTGCTCGCCGTGGATTGCTCAATACAGATTTCCTGGAATAATTCCAAATACTTCAGAGGACGCGCTGACCCTTAACGTCTGGACGCCTGCAAAGTCTGTGGAAGACAAACTGCCGGTTTACGTCTATATTCACGGCGGCGGATACAGCGCAGGAAGCGCAAATAACAAATTGATTGAAGGAAGCGCTCTGGCAAAACGCGGCATCGTTGTCGTTACGATTAATTATCGATTGGGCTTTCTCGGATTCCACGCGTCGCAAACGACGTTTGACGCCTACGGCACAACCGGAAACTGGGGCTTGCTGGATCAGATCGAAGCCCTCAAGTGGGTTCAGAAAAACATCGCGTTGTTTGGCGGCGACCCGAATCACGTAACCATCGGGGGCGAATCGGCAGGCTCGTTTTCCGTTAGCGCGTTGATTATGTCCCCGCTGGCGAAAGGGCTTTTTTCTCAGGCTATTATGGAAAGCGGCTGTATTCTGTCGCTTCCCTGCGCTGCCGTTTTCAGCCGCGGCGAATTAAAAAAGTCCATCGCGCTCGGCTCTCAATATCTGAATCTTCTCGGCGCAGACGATACGCCTGAAGGTTTGGCGTACGCGCGAACGGTTCCTGCTGAGGATTTTGTAGCCACTACCAAATTTTCAATTCTGATGCTGACTGCGGCTAACGGCGCAGCCTTTTGGCCGGTGTTCGACGGTTGCGTTTTACCAGTAAGCCCAACCAAAGCGCTAGCCAACGGGGAATTCAACCGCGTCAAATTGATGGTTGGGTTCAACACCCACGAAGGTTCCGAATTCACGCCGACAGACGTGAACGAACAGGACTACTGCTCCATGCTTCGCAACGTTTTCGGACGCAGCGCCGACAAGGCGATTAAACGCTATCCGGTTCCAGACGATAACGACCCGGACGCTGTTTTCAAGGCGTGTTCCCGTTTATACGGCGCCGCGCTCATTTCCGCAACACAGGTTCCTTTTGCCGACGCGCTGGCAAAACACGGCTGCCCGGTTTATTTTTATCGCTTTGATTTCCGCAACCCGACGGAGGCGCCTGACTCGCTTCATGGCGTCGCTCACGCCTCGGAACTGGAATACGTCTTTGGAAACATGCTTCCCAATCACCCGTCCGCCAAGATCATGTCGGAAAAGATGATTGACCTTTGGGCGTCGTTTATTAAAACCGGGGAACCGGTTTCTCCCAACGGACAAAAATGGGAAAAGTACAATCCAGAAAATCGTCGAGATTATCGTTTAGGCGAAACGTTCGAGTCTGAACCGCTTTTTGAGGAACAGCTTTTCCTCGACGTTAGCGAGTACTTGAATGTTCCGTGAGAAATATATAGATGTGGTAAGTTTTAAGTGGTAAGTGGTAAGGACGCAAGCGCTCCTCTCACTAACCACTTACCACTCCCTTATTATTACAGGAGAATTAATCATGAACAACGCATTAGAATATTTTCAGATGACGCCGCACAAGAACTGCGCTCAATCGGTCGCGATGGGCTGCGGTTTTCCGGAATTGGAAGAAGAACTTGCCGCCTGTGGAGGCGGTCGCGCTCCTGGCGGACGCTGCGGCGCGCTGCACGCAGCGTTAAGAATCACGCCTGAGGAAAAGCACGAAGCGATTATCAAAGGCTTTGTCGCTGCAACCGGGTCTGAACTTTGCAAAGAGATCAAAACGGTTTACAAAACGCCGTGTACCAAGTGCGTCGAAGTCGCCGCCGCGTTAGCGGAAGAAGCGCTGAAATAAAGACGCGTTAAGTCCGTACACAGATTTGGCGAGCCGGCGTGGGTAAATCTCACGCGGAGATGCCAAGACGCGGAGGGGTAAAAGTAACTATACGCTCTTTTCGTTCTTTGCGGCTTAATTTTTGGGGCGAGCTACTGAGGATTTTTTAAACACGAAAAACACGAAATAAGCGAAAATTACGAAAGATCTTTATAAATTGAAATAATTCTTTCGTTTGTTTCGTTCTTTTCGTGTATTTCGTGTTAAAAAGTATTTTTCAGCGGGCGTGACGCCCGCGAACCGAGCTGAACAGTGTGCGTGAGCGGGGCGGAGTAATTCCGAGGGCTTGCGCGCCCCGACTCGCCTGCGTTTATTTCAGATACTGATTATAGAACGCTTCCAGTTTGTCAAACGGAATGACTTTCTTCTCTCCGCCGTCGTATAAGTCAACGTGTGACGCGCCGGGAATGAGCAGCAGCTCTTTGTTGTCTGTGTATTTATTGCCCTTGACCATGTTGGCGTAGGCGTCTTTGCCAAAGTAACAGGAATGCGCCGCGTCGCCGTGGATAATCAAAACGGCAGAGCGGATCTCGTTACTGTACTTCAGAATCGGCATGTTGATAAACGACAACGCTGACGTCTTGTTCCAGCCGCCGTTGGAGTTGAGCGATCGGGGATGGTATCCGCGCGGGGTCTTGTAGTAAGAAAAATAGTCCTTTACGAACTGGGGAGCGTCTTCCGGAAGAACGTCCGGCACGCCGCCGCCAAGTTCGTATTCTCCCGCTTTGTAATCTTTGGTTCTTTGAGCGTTGAGCGCCTTTTTCATTTCAAACCGGGCTTCTTCATTGTCCGCCTGATCGAAATATCCGTTCGCGTTAACGCGGGTCATGTCGTACATGGTCGAGGCGACAGTTGCCTTGATTCGGGTGTCCATAGCGGCGGCGTTGATTGCCATTCCGCCCCAGCCGCAAATGCCCAGAATTCCGATTCGTTCCGGGTCAACGCGGTCGTTGGTTGACAAGAAATCGACAGCCGCCGAGAAATCCTCCGTGTTGATGTCCGGCGACGCTACATAACGGGGAGTTCCTCCGCTTTCGCCTGTAAACGAGGGATCAAAGGCAATCGTTAAAAATCCGCGCTCTGCAAGCGTTTGAGCGTACAAGCCGGAAACCTGCTCTTTCACCGCGCCAAACGGACCGGAAACGGCGATGGCGGGCAATTTCCCTTGAGCGTCTTTGGGAACGTACATGTCTGCCGCCAGCGTGATGCCGTAACGGTTGACAAATGTAACTTTGCTGTGAATGACCTTGTCACTTTTCGGAAAGACTTTGTCCCATTCCTGACCGAGTTTCAAATCTTCTGTTTTCATCGTTCCGTCTTGAGTCCTTTCTGTGGCTGGTTGAGTTTGAGCGTTCTGTTGAACAACCGGCTGAGGGCAAACACGTCGGTTTCTTCTGCCGATGGCGTCGCTGATTTGAGCGCTGTTAATCGCAATGGCGAATAACAAAATCAATAATACGTTTCTGTACATGCGTTGCTCCTTTATGTATAAAATGATTGTGAAAACCTGTAATAATATCACGAATAAGTAACGATATATTATTAGCTGTCGAATACAGACCCGTCCCGGAACTTTGCCCAGTCGGATTCAAACCACGTTTCTTTTTGCGGAATCGGTCGGCGAGGAATCCAGACGTTTTCTACCTGTTGGGAAACCGGGTTCCATTTGGTTTGCAGGACTTTTTCTCTGAAAGAGACGTCTTCCAAAACTTTTCCGAGTTCGTTTTCGTTATTTTGTGTATCGAGAATCAAAGCGGAGCCTCGCGACCCGACGCCGGATTCCAGAGCAAAGAGAATCGATTCAAGATAAACCCAATGAGCGAAACACAGCTGAACGTTGGACGCGGCGTCGGCGGCGTCATGAGGGTCGCTCGGATTAAATCGGCAGCCGGAACTCAAAATTCGTTCGTACTGCGATTTCGCGTCTGTTACGGCGGCTTTAAGCTCTTCCTTTTTACGGATTGCCGCGCCGTAGGCGGACATTCGAGTTTGAAATTCCTCGCGCTCTTCCTGCCACGTTTTCGGAGCAGAGGCGCATTTCTCAAACCAGGCTGACCAAAACGTTTGCATATTTTCGGCATTGTGCGTTGAACAAGTTGACGAATCGTTTTCGAGAAGCCGTTTAATCTTTTGCGCCGCTCTGAGCGACCCAACCTGCCCAGCGTTGAGAGCGGAACCGCCGGGACGTTTTACGCCGTGAGTTCCCGCGACTTCTCCCGCGGCAAAGAGGCGGTCAATTGAGGATTCGTACCACGTGTTGACAGCCAAGCCTCCGTTGTTATGCTGAGCGCAAAGAGCGATTTCCAGCGGCTCAAGCGCCAAGTCGACGCCGAAGTCCCGATACAGGTTATACGCGCCGGGATTCATCTTTTGCAGACGTTCCAACGGCGTTGCCTGCGTTGCGCCGGACTTTTCCAGATACTCTCGCGCCTCGCTGTCGAGCAGGTCAAAAGAGAACCCCTCCGCATTGGAGCGGAAATCCAGAAAGACTTTTTTTCCCTTTTCAACCGTTTCCCGATAGACGTATAAATCTATCATGGACGAGCCATCCGGGACTTTGCCGCTGTCGAAGGGCCATTGATAACCCTTGCGGAAAATATCGGAGAACATGCGCGTTTTATCGGCGTAGTAGTCTGGCAGGAATTCGCGCAACGGTTCAGTCGGCTTTCCTTGCGAATCGACTTTAGTGGAGACGAATCGGGGAACGACCTGCATGTACGTTCCGGAGACGTTCCAGCGAGGGCTGACAGACGCCAATCCGAACTGGGATTCCGGCAGCCCTTCCGCCGTCGCGCCCGCTCGCAGAGCCAATCCAATCGCCCCAGTTTGCTGAACCGGATAGACGCTTGTCTTGTACAGCCCTGCCGGTCCGCCCACGGCAAAGACCAGGTACTGGTACTCAAACGTTGCCAGTTCTCCGTTCGCGCTGACCGCTAAAACCGCCCCGCCGGAAGACGTCGGTTGAATTTCAATTGCCGTCCAGGATTCTTCAACGCGAATATTCAGTTTGGGAATTTGAGCGATCAGAGCACGACACATCTCTCTGGACGTGTACGGTCCGACGGACGTTGCGCGACGAAACGGGTCGTGGTCGGTTTTGTACCCGATGTATCGACCGTAAGAATCAAATGGAAACGGCACGCCAAGCGTTACAAGGTTCATAAACCCGCGAACCGAGCCGGCAGACTCCACCAGCGCCAGGTCGCCGTGCATCGACCCTCCCTCAAAATACGATTGCGCCATCAGTTCAGGCGAGTCCGACTCGTCACACAACGACAGCTTGTAGTACGTCTGTTTGTCTGACCCTGTATTGATTGACGTTCCCATTTGAAGCCCTTCTGTCAACACGATTAAATCGTCTGCGCCGAGGCGTTTGAGGGAAACAGCCGCATTGAGTCCGGCGGCGCCGGAACCGAGAATTAACGTTTGCGTGGAAAAGGTTTGCATGGCGGAGTTTGGGATAAAAAACATGGTTTTATATGTTGATATTGTTCCATTATATGGATACTTCAATATCAGTCAATAGAAATATTTGCGCGTTTCTCTTGCGTTTTTTACATCCCTTTTTGCGACGTCTTGTCAAAAGCTGGAAGGTATGTATAATAAAAGTGGAGTAATTATCGAAAATATGTCGAATCCATTTGTTTGTTAAATCGAGAGGGTTTTTATGCCAACGCCTAAAACTATACTCGACAAAATCTGGGACGCCCACCTCGTTCAGACGGCGGACGGCGCCTTTCCGTTAGTTTATATAGACTATCAACTGCTTACGGAAATCGCTGGTCCGCAGGCGTTTGAACGCTTACGCAGCGCCGGTCTGGATATTTGGCGTCCTGATAGAACCATCGCAACCGTCGACAGAAACGTTTCCGCCAAGTCGGCAAAAACCCCCGAGGTTGAGAAGCTGATTCAAAGTCTTGTTGACAACTGCCGGGAGAAATGCATCGGCTGTTTTGGAATCGGAAATGTAAATCAAGGGCTGGTTCATGTCGTCGCTCCAGAGCAGGGGATTGCTCAGCCGGGTATGACGATTGCCAGCGCAGCGCGCCGGGCGACTACGTGCGGAGCTTTGGGAGCTTTGGCGATTGAAGTCAACTCAACAGAATCCGCATGCATTTTGGCGGCTCAGTCCTTGCCGATAGCAAAACCAAAATTGATGGAAATACCCGTTGACGGCTCATTGGCTCCCGGGGTTTGTGCCAAAGATTTGGCGTTCACGATTATTAACCGCCTTTGGAGTCAGCGTCTGGAAGAATACGTAATCGAGTTTACCGGGTCGGCAATTCGCTCGATGAACATGACAGGCAGACTGACGCTATGTAACATGACAGGTTCTTTGGACGCTCTGTCCTGTATTATAGCTCCGGACGAAATAACGTATAAATACCTGAAAGGACGACCGCACTGTCCGGTTCTCGGTCGTGAATTTGAATTGGCAATAGACAGATGGAAAAAATTTCGCTCCGACGACGGATGTGTTTGCGACAAGACAATTCAAATAGACGCGTCTGAAGTCAAACCAACGGTATCGTGGGGAACCTCGCCGTATTGCAGCGCGGCCATTGACGGCGCTGTTCCAGATCCGAATTCGATTTCAGACGAGTATGAGCGGCGCTTGGCGCAGGAATCGTTAGAATTCATGGGCTTCAAACCCGGTCAGGCGATAACCGACATTGCTGTCGACTGCGCGTTTATCGGGTCGAGCGCTGGCGGACGCTTGGGCGACCTTCGCGCCGCCGCCAAGGTGGTCAAGGGATACAAATGCTCTCCCGATGTAACAGCCGTCGTTTCGCCGGGGTCGGGAATCGTCAAGATGAAAGCCGAGGCGGCGGGTCTGGACAAGATTTTCCTCGACGCCGGATTCCGATGGGGCGAACCGGGGTCATCCAACATCGAACTGGAAGACGCGCCTGCAAACGGCATTTGCGCGTCCACCGCTTCCGACTGCCAAACCCGCTCTGGCGTTCGCGCCTGTCTTGCCAGCCCTGCCATGGTTGCCGCCGCGGCTATCACTGGAAAATTCACTGACATTCGAAATTGGGAGTATAAATAAAGTCATGAATAATTGTTATCAAATACCGAATGTTAAGCTGTATTTGGGCGATTGTCTTGAGGTTCTCAAAGACTTGCCTGACAACAGCGTCGATTTAATTTTTACATCTCCACCCTATGCTGACCAGCGAAAAAACACGTATGGCGGTATTCATCCAGAAAAATACGTCGAATGGTTTTTACCAATTACTCAACAGCTTCTGAGAGTGTTAAAGCCAACGGGGTCTTTTGTTTTGAATATCAAGGAAAAGGTTGTCAATGCCGAGCGCAGTACATACGTTCTGGAATTGATTTTAGCCATGAGAAAGCAGGGTTGGCTGTGGACAGAAGAGTTCATTTGGCATAAAAAGAACTGTTATCCTGGAAAATGGCCCAATCGTTTTCGCGACGCTTGGGAACGTCTGTTGCAATTCAATAAACAAAAACACTTTGCAATGTATCAGGAAGCGGTTATGGTTCCTACTGGCGACTGGGCAAAAACCCGTCTGAAAAATCTCAGTGAAACGGATAAAATCCGAGATAATTCGCACGTCGGCAGCGGGTTTGGGAAAAACATTTCCAACTGGCTCAATCGGGACAAAGCGTACCCAACAAACGTATTACATCTAGCGACAGAATGTAACAATAAAAATCATCCAGCTGCATTCCCACAAGCGCTTCCAGAATGGTTTATAAAATTGTTTACTCAGGAAAACGATGTTGTATTAGACCCGTTTATGGGATCGGGAACAACCAATATTGTTGCCAATCAATTGAATCGTCAATCAGTCGGAATTGAGATTCTTTCAGAGTATTTTGAAGAAGTTAAGAAATACTTCTCCAATATTCCCTGTAACATTTTTTCAGCGGAGCAGTATAATGAAGCCGTATAACCCACAAATTGCTATCGACTACGTTTCCCAGCACATTGACGAGTTTCATCAGGCGCGTTTGAAATCTTTGGAGCGGCTTCGTCTGAAAACTGTTTTGAAGAAAAAGAATCCCTATTTGTTTAGAGCAAAGGGTATTAACGATGCGTCTGTGTTGATTAAGAATCTCGTTGACGCGTTTATTTCTTCAAATGAAGAAACCATTTTTGGCGATTGGCTGGAACAGCTGGCTATTTATATTAACGGTCAGGTATACGATGGAATTAAATCTGGAATCCTCGGTATTGACCTCGAATTTGATAAAGACAACGTCCGGTATATCGTTTCTATCAAATCCGGACCAAATTGGGGCAACAGCGGACAAATAAGAAAAATGAAAGAGGATTTCATTTCTGCTAAAAGAACCCTGCGCACCAGTCGATCGCGTCTGACGGTGGAAGCGGTCAATGGCTGCTGTTATGGTCAAGACGACAATCCCGATAAAGGCGATTACTTCAAGTATTGCGGTCAGCGTTTTTGGGAGTTTATTTCCGGAAATGAAAACCTGTATCAGGAATTGATTATTCCACTGGGACAGGACGCCAAACAACGAAACGACAAGTTTAACAAAATGCTGGACGGCAAAAATAATTTGTTCGTATCAGAATTTGTTAATGAGTTTTGTGATGATAATGGCGATATTAATTGGAATAAACTGATAGAGTTTAATTCTGGAAAGCAGTAGTCAGCATGGATAGATTTACTTCAATAACAGGTTTAGCGGCAGACGTTTTAGAGAAATGTCCCGGAGCGGCGATTTTGATCTCGCGCGGTTTTTTTGATTTCGACGTCAACGCAGAACAGACGCTGCAATGCTTTACAACCGATGGAGTCAAAACGGTTATTGCTCCGATGTTTACCCCGGTGTTTACTAAAATGGCGTTGCAGAACGGCGTTTTGCCGATAACGCTGTCCGATGAGCAGGTTAAACAACTGTTACAAAACGTCTTTGACCGTCCCGGATACAAACTGACGGTTGACCTGGAATCGCAAACCGTTTCCGACGAGTTCGGCTTGAGCGTTCCGTTTGAAGTTGATTCATTTTATAAACGTTGTTTAATGAACGGCGTGGATATTGTCTCCTATGCCCTGTCTGCCGAGAAAGCAATTGAAGCGTACGAAGAGAAAATGGGGATATAAGCGAGAATGGCGCGCAGAACGCCGGGATGAAGAATAAAATGGGAGGAGTCAACGCTCCTCCCCCCGAACGATCTGTTATTCTGTTACACGTTATTTGTTCATCGCGAGCTGTTTCATCGCGTTAAGAGCGGCGCAGACGTCGTCGCAGGAAACGTCTTCCCAACCAGCCAATTTATGGTTGAGAATGGCGATTTTCAGTGAGTCAAAAGCGTTGGTTAAATCTTCCGGGAAGTCTGGAATGTCCTCAAACGGACGCGAGGGTTCCGGGGCGGCTTGAGGCGGGGCGAACATGGATTCGCCTGTTGGCTGGAGCGGATCTGCCTGGAACGGAATTTCGGACTCGTCGCCGAAATCCGGTTTTTCGTTGAGCGGTCCGTCTGACCCGGCGCCGAAGTTCGGGTCAAATTCTTTGACTTCTCCGCGAGCAGAATCGCTTGAATCGTCGAAATCCTTGTCTTTTTTGTCCTTCGGTTCGTCGTTATCCGGATTTACATCTTCGTCTAAATCAGAGGACTGAACGTCGGTTTCTTTCGGCTTTTTGTCTGCCGGGGAACCGAGGCTTTCCCAACGGTTCATTCTCATTTGGGAAATAGACCACTTGTTGTCTGCCGCGTCCTGTAGCCATTTTTCTGCATCGTCCCAATCCAGCGCCGCCTGGAAGTGACTCCAGTAAAGCTGCGGGAAGTTTTGTGACATGTCGTTAAACCGTTCGTAAACGCGGCGCAATCTCCCTACGTGCTGAGGAGTAACGGCGCCGACCTGTCGGCTCCACGCTTCGTCTGAATAGGCAGTTGCGGGAGCGTTTTGTTCGATTAACTCTGTACGCCATTGTTGAATCAACTTGCCTTTTTCCCAGTTGGTGCGAGAAATGAGTTTTTCCCATTTCTCCTGCCATTGGCGAGTGGTTTGGGAGATCAAGTCACCCACAACGATTGGCGCAGCGGTTCCAGAGGAAATATAGTCGTTTGACGTTAGTGTATTGCTTTGCATCTTTATTTGTACGTTCTTTTTGTACGGTTATTCATGATGGTGCGGATGTCGCGCTTGGCTTCAGCGTCTTTAAGAGCCTGGCGTTTATCGTGCTTCTGACGACCGGTGCAAACGCCGAGTTTGACCTTTGCGTACCCGCGAGTAAAATAAATCTGAAGTGGAATGAGCGTTGTGCCGGGCGAACGAGTTGCGCCTTCGAGTTTTTTCAACTCCTTTTTGTGAACGAGAAGTTTTCTCGTCCGACGGGGCAGATGGTTAAACTGGTGCGCTTTGTCGTATTCGGGAATGTCGCAATTGATGAGCCATAATTCGCCGTTTTTTACTCTGGCGTAGGACTCGGTAATGTTGCAATGTCCATTTCTGAGGCTTTTGACCTCGCTCCCCCACAACGCTATTCCGCACTCGATTTGCGCTGTAATGTCAAAGTCATGCCGAGCGCGTCGATTTTCTGTTACGTTTTTGAAAGTGGGGTCTTCAGGAGTTCCCTTTTTTGCAGGTTTCTTTTTAGCCATGACAGCAGCAACCTCCGCCATGACCGCAACCGCAACCGCCGCGGTGTGAATGTTCACATTCTCCGTGCTTGCAACCGTGTGAAGGTTTATGACAATTGGGCGCGGTTATTTGTTTTGTCAGCTTTTTAGACCCGCATTCTGGACAAACCGGTTTGTCTGTTGATCGAACCAGAATTTCTACATCCGCCTGACAGGATTCGCAATGGTAACTATAAATAGGCATATTATTGAAAAGTAAAAGGTTTAACGATTAAAGCTGTAACGGTTCGTTTGCCATGAGTCGTTCGTGTTTTGTCTGATCGTACATATTTTTAAGCAGTTCAATATGTGCGTCTTGCTGAACGATGTTTCGCCGGGCAAACATTCGTCTTTGAGTTGCAATCAGTACGTCCAGGGAAACTTCCGTAATCTGCCCAAACGCTTTGGCGTAGTTGACAAAACAGGGAACGTTTCGCGTTACGTACCCGTAGAGCATTGAGCAGGCGCCGATAAGCTTTCCTGTAAAAATGCTTGTATTGATAGCGGACTTGGCGAAATCGCCGATGATGCATCCCAGGAACTGCATGTTGGTTTGGAATCGACCGTCTGGATATTCCATCACAACGGAGCCGTATGTGTTTTTCAAGTCGCTGTTGCACGTTCCCGCGCCAAGATTGACCCACGAGCCGACGTATGAATGTCCTAGAAAGCCGTGATGCTGTTTATTTGTGTAAGGTTCAATGGTTGATCCTTCAACTTCGCCGCCGATTTTAGTTGTTCTTCCAACGGCAACGCGGTCTTTGATAGCAGCGTGTTCGATAATTCTAGCGTTGGGACCAATATAAACCGGACCGCAAAGATAACAATACGGGCCGATTGACGCTCCGTTGTCGATAATAATCGGACCGTTTTGTGAATTAACGGCTAAATAATCTCCAAGAGTAACGTTTGGCGCAACAAAAACGCCGTCTTTGACCTCTGTATAACCGCCCTGAGCGAGACGAAAACTCTGATTTTCTGCGAAGCTGGATAAATGGTATTTCACCAAATCGTGCGGTCTTTGCAAAATCGGCAGTTTATAAGAACTAACTGGGAGGTTGAGTTTAATGACAGCTTTCTGAATGGTTTGCAGACAGGAATCTGATTCAAACAGTTTCCACGCCTGCTGAGCGGTAACGATAGCTGCCGCTACGCGAGGAGCAGGGACGGCAGTTATGTCGATACTTTCGTTGTCTTGTAAAAGCGCCTGAATATCGTCGTCGTTTTCAACCTGCTGATTAAAAACAACCGTTTGCTGAGATTCCGAAACAAGCCGTTCTAAAACTTCAATGGATTTTACCGATGGAACCAGGGTCGAGTTGACTAACAATATCGGTTCGTTTGGTTCGTCCGTGATGGGAAAATCAAATTTAACAGGGTTTGCTAAATAGGGATTGACGTCTATGAGAGTCGTTTTCTCGATATATTTTCGCGCTTGAGCGTATAGCTCGTTCCCGGTAAGAGACAACAACTGAATAAGATTGAACCCTCCACATGACAGGGTAAACCCCGCGCGACCCACGGTCGCGGGGAACAGTTGCTGAATTCCATCGTCTTCAAACAGAATTATTTTCATCTTGGTTGGCGCAGTAAACAAAGGCGTTTAACGTCTGTTTTGAGAGTTCTGACGTTGTCTTTTTCTCTCGGCTTTTTCCGCATACGCTTTGGCAGAGGCGCCGCGGTTGGAGTCAACTCTGTTAGCGGTAATCTGTTCGCTCTTGTTTTTCCAGAACTCGGCGTTTCGTTCGTCGTGCAGATTGTTTCGGTACAGAATTGAAATCTGGTCGGTGGCAAAGCTGTCGTTCGGATCAAGTTCATACGCCTTTTTATACGAATCAATCGCTTTTTCGTATTCGTGGCGTTCGGCGTAATCCATAGCGCGTTCAAGATACGTTCTTTTGTTCGTTGCAGAATTCTGCTTTGGAGTAGCTTTTCCGCCGCCGCTAAAACTGAAAATGACAATGATCAGCAGGATTAAAATGCCTCCGCCAAGCCCGCCGTAGGTATAGGTATTCTTTTTATTAGACCCGAAAAGCGTCTTAAAAATACTGGCGCTGCTTCGGCTTCTGCTTCGGCTGCTGGAACGACTGCTGGACGATCTACTCGAAGACGTCTTGCTGGGCGATTTGGATGTCGATTTGCTTGACCCTTTTGAGGTTGACGTCTTTTTCTTGTTGTTTAACGAACCAAAATCAAAACTCATAATAAACGCTGGGGTTATATATTGGAAAATCCTTTTTATTTTATACTGAAACGACTTGAGTTTTTCCGAAATTTAGCCTCTAGCTGCTAGCTTCTAGCTATTAGCTTGATAAACATAATTCGTGCGTTATCGCAAGAAACAAGAATAACCAAGCTAGCGGCTAGAAGCTAGGAGCTTATAGCTCCTTTTTCGGGAAATTTCAAGTGGAAAAAATATAATACTCTTATTATACCAAATTTCAAAATAAATAATAGAGAGACGGCTTGAAAAATTTTCCGATTTTGAGAAGTACACAAATCCAATTGATGCCGACGAAATCCCTCTCCGGGACGCGGAATTTGTCCGCTTTATTTCTTTTGTGGATTTTATCCGATATCCGGGGAGAGGGGACGAAACGCTTTTTAGGGGCGGGTTCCGAGATAGATTTTTTAAAATTTCTCAATTTTTATCTCTTTATTTATCAAAGACTTACAGAAATTCTTAAAAAATTTTTCTCGATTTTTCGTTTTTCTTGGTTTCTGATGCCGTCTTTAATAGTAGAGGGAGAAAGAAAGTTTTTGTTTAACAGAAAAAAATTCCTCTGAACAATAAAAAATTCGACTGGACGCATCGTCTATATAAGTAGAAATAAAACATATTTAGTAAAACATGTTTAACTAACGCCTTTACAAGGAGAATACAATGGCGATTATAATTGAAAACGGCAACCTTACCGCAGACTCCGAAGAGGAACTCAGACACGGGTTACAGGAACAGTGGTCTGGCATTTGTTCCCGCGCGGCAAGCAGAGCGGCGCTTGAGGCAATTCAAGTTCAGCGTTGGGAACGCGGCGTTGAAGGTTTCAACAAAGCTCTTTTAGTGGTAGCGGCATCGCTGACGTTAGTTTTTCCTTTGGGCTGTTTGATGTTGATACAGTATAGCATGTTGGCTTATGACTATATTTCAAAATTTGGAACTTGTTTATGACGTATATTATTGTAACATTTTTCATTAATCGTTTTTGTAAAGGATTTATTACTATGAGAAGCATTTTTGCAACAATCGGCATTTTGGCGGTTATCCTGCTCATCATTATTTGGCAGTACGGTTTCTTTAGCAAGCAGGTCAACGAAATCAAGCAGAAGATTGATCGCGCAACGGCAGTTGATCGTGCGGAAGCCATGATTGAGAACACGAAAAAGCAGGCGGACTCCCTTCAGGAACGCTCTCGTGCGATGAAAATCAAGGCGCGATCGACGGAACTTGGCGTTGAACGTGAGGAAGACGACCTCAGCAAGACGGAATTCGCTGTCAAGCAGTTGGCTCAGACGATTAAGTCTGCCGGATTGCCCAAGCCGAGCGAAATCGGAACCCTGACCGACGAGCAGAAGAAGATGAAAATCGTCTTTGCCGGCAATGAAGGCACAGCTATGGACGCGTACAATCAGCTTGGCAAATGGCAGGCGGAATACCAGCAGAAGAAATCCGTTCTGGACGCCAAACGAAAATTGATTGCAACTCAAAACGAGATTGCAGACAAGATGCTCGACAAGCAGAAGGAAATGTATGCGGCAATTGACAAGATTAAGGTTCAGCTGCAGCAGCTGGAAGCAGGTCGAGAAATCGCGGCAATCAATAAGGAGATGGCGGAACTGGGAGCAACGGTTGACGGCGTCAGCGTGGGCGACATCGGCAAAGTCCTTGACACGATTCAGGGGGAAATTGATGAACTCAATGCGTCAACTGAAGTTATCAGCGCTGAAGCGGGCAAACCGGCAGGCGGAGACGTGTTCACAAAGCCGGAAATGAAGACCGAAGCTGATGGAACCAACCCGCTCGACACGCTGTGGGAATAAAGAATGCAGGTTATCCCTTATAGGGTAACGTCAGCAATAAGGCATCCTCTTTAGGGGCAGGCGGTTAGACTTGCTCAAACCGTACTGCCCCCTTTTTATACCTGTCGTTTCACTTTACCGTCAAGAATAATTGGAGAAAAAGATCGTGAATAAATCTCCCGATAAAGCCAACGCAAAACAGATATCCGACTGCCACGAGTTGTTGACAGAACTTCAGTTAGCAACTTGCAACAGGATAAACAAAGAACGATACGAATGTCTTTTTTGTCAGCTGTCCAAGATTATGTTTAGCGATTTTTATGACAATTGCGATAGCCTTGTCAGGCGCTTGACATCTAACAATTATTATGTTAATATTGATGAAACGGAAGATGTGCTGCAGGAGGTTTTATTGAAAATATCCCAAAAGGTAGCAACTTACCGAGGAAAAAACGATTCCCAGGCTCGCAGCTGGATTTGTCAAATAATCCGCCGTACTGTATTAGACGCTTCCAAAACGACTAGCCGGCGCGGTGAAATTTGGGAGCATCTTAATGGGTGGATTCGACCGCTTTGGGTTCGCTATGGCGACAACAATCGTTCAGAAGAGTGATATTACACCATAAACGAACCGTTTGGATATAAACACGTTTTAAAAATTCAGAGGATGCTATGAAACGCTTTTTAACGATATTATTACTGTTGGTTACGGTTGTAGCTGTAACGGGTTGTGAACCTACTAAACCTAAATCTACCGCTCAATCGATAGAGGAGATCAAGGCTAAACTGGAAGAGATTCAAGATTATATCGATAAAACAGAAAGCCTTTTGATTAAGCGTACTGCTCAACGCGATACGGCTAAGTCCGAACTGAATCAGCTTGTACATCGTGCCGATAAGACGCCCAAGGAAATCAAAGCAGAACTTGCTATAGAAAAATCTGAATTGGATTCACAAATTTGGTTTCAGGAAATACGAGGGGCGTGGGGTAAATTAAAGATGCTGGAACGCTATGTCATTATCTTTACCCGTCAGGAAAATCGCCTGAAGACGTCCAAATTAAAATTGGAACAGTCATTAGAAAAGATAAAGTTAATTCAGGAGAATGAGGACGTTTTTATTCCTGGGGCAGACCCTGAACTGGACCGACTTATTGCCGAAGGCGAGGTTATAGGTCAGGATAGCGACTGGGACAAGCTGACCAGCGGCGAGCAAGCGGAAATTGATATTAAAGTCGATAAACTCATGGATGAGACGATAGAAAACAACGTCTCAAAAATTCCGGGGTTGGAATTGAAGTCAATCGAGGAACTGCCGGCATTGCCAGACATTACTTTAAAGGTTCAAACGCCAGACGCTCCGGCTCAAAAAAGTCTTTTTGGACGCGTGAAAAACGATTGTAATAAAATTGTGGAAAAGGTTCAAAAAGAGGCTGATGAATATTTGAAAGAAAAGCAGCCGGAAGCGGCTTGCAGCTGCTGGTTAGAGGCGATAAAGCGAATCGTAGATAAAGTAAACAGCGCATCGGATCAGTTCACTACGGGTACGTTTACGGATTATCTCAATGCGTTGGAGACTTGCCAAAAAGATACGCTTCGCATTTTGTGCAAACCGTATTTGCAAACGTTTGCTCAATGCGTTAAGGATTTGGAAAGCAAAGATCCGGATTGGGATGCTATTGCGGAATCGCTTGAAGGGTTGTTGAGAATTAGACCGACGCTTATAAAATCAGATGTTGAAACCTTAAGTGAAAAAGTTGAAATTGTTCGTTCTCATTTGACGTATTTACTTAAAGAAAATGACCGGAACGCTAAAGTAAAATCGCAGCGTATTGAAACTGTTTTGGAAAGAGTTGACACCGTATACATTAAAGTATGTCGTTCTGGAGCACAACAAGCGCCGGGAAAAGCAGAAGATGAAGCTCCGAAACGGGACTTGCCAAGAGCGGGCGCCAAAGCGGGCGAGAGAAAGACGGTTACCGTCAACGGCGTGGAATTCGCGTTCAGATGGTGCCCGCCGGGAACGTTCACGATGGGGTCGCCAAATTCGGAAGACGATCGCAGTGATGACGAAGAACAGCACCAAGTAATGTTAACTAACGGCTTCTGGATGCTGGAAACGGAAGTAACGCAAAAGCAGTGGAAAGCCGTTATGGGAAATAATCCGAGTAATTTCAAAGGCGACGATTTGCCAGTTGAAAAGGTGTCTTGGAACGATTGCCAGGAATTCTGCAAGAAGTGCGCGCAATTGGGATTTCCCGTCCAGCTTCCCACGGAAGCGCAATGGGAATATGCGTGCCGGGCGGGCAGTACAACGGCGTATTTCTGGGGTAACGCTCTCAATGGAGATAAAGCAAACTGCGATGGTAATTATCCATGCGGAACGACAACCAAAGGACCGTATTTAGTAAAGACAACGCCAGTTGGCAGTTATCAGCCCAACGCCTGGGGGTTGTACGACATGCACGGCAACGTATGGGAGTGGTGTCAGGACTGGTATGCGAAGGCATATCCCAGCGGGAGTGTAACGGATCCGACGGGACCGTCGAGTGGCTCCAACCGCGTCAGCCGTGGCGGCTGCTGGGACAGCAGCGCCAGGTACTGCCGGTCGGCGTCCCGCGACTACAGCGGTCCCGGTAACCGGGACGATCACTTGGGTTTCCGGCTCGTAAAAGGTCAATAATCCCTACAAAAAAATTCGCATGAGCGTCAAGGCCGCAGCCCGCAAGCCCGCAGGCGTCAGCCCGGGCGCAGCGCAGGCAAGGTCAGACGCGAATCGAATTTTTAGGACGTGTTACAATGTCGGAGTGCGAGAGCGCAGCTCTCGCTTCCACGACCAATTCCGACGAGAATCTCGAAAATGAGGTTCACTGCCAGTTACGCTGGAACAACCGGTTCGCGGGCGTATCGCGCAAATAACGCGAGCTGTCGCTCGCATTTAGAAAGCGAGAGTTTCGCGAACGCTGCACCCTCGCACTCCGACAGCTACCGCCGCGAAGCGTGCAGAACAAAACGGACGAAGCGGAAAACCTCCTCGGATGTAGCCCGGCTCGGGCTACTTTAAGGACGCGCGCATTGTCGCCCGGGCGGAACCATTTCTTCCTGGCGTCTTGAATTTTGAACGCACCCTCCTTTCTAACCCCATTATTCAGATGCTTGACAAATATTTTTTATTATGTTACTATAATGTAAAAAGTTTTTCGGAAGAATAATTGAGGTCAGCTGAACTCAGTCGTTCTTTAATCCCCCATACTGTTATATCCGGGAATATTATGAAACGAGTTTTAATTTTACTGCTTTTGTCAGGCGCAGCCCTGTTTGTTTCAACGACAATCGTTTTTGCTCAGGAAGCTGCGTATCCGTCGAAAGCGGAACCGCCAAAGCCTGCGGCAATATCGTCTGCGCCGACGTCGGAAAACGTTTCCGCCAAGATAAGGGAATATCAAGAGAATCTCAACAAAACGGACGAACTGCTGATTAAACGCACTGCGGAACGCGATAGCTATAAGACTGCGTTTATGCAGCTTATTCGCAGTCGGGGGATTACAACGCAAGAGATTGTTTCCCATCTTTCCGAAAGTTCATCAAAGTATGAACAATATCCATGGTTTTCCAACGCGCGGGCGGCATGGATCAACTGGAAAGACGTCGAGACGGATATAGTTGTTTTTTCACGACAGAGAAACCGACTGGAAAAATCGTTGTCAGAATTGAATTTAGCGTTAACCAAACTCAAGCGGAATGAAGAAAACAAAAAGGTTTATATTTCTGGCGAAGATCCGGAACTGGACAGGCTTATGGCAACCGCGCAGATTGACCTTAAGCTGGAAGACTATAAAAAGAATCTGACCTCTGCCGAACGAGCTTTAATAAATGACGAAGTTTATAAATCCATGACCGGTGCGGTTGAGAAAACCGTCTCGAAAATTCCGGGGTTGAAATTGACGTCAATCGACAAACTGCCGGCGTTGCCAGATATGGCGTCGTTCGTTAATGCGCCGGTAGACCCGATACAGAGAAGCCTGTTTAATCGAGTAAAAAAAGATTTTAATAAGACTGTTGCAGCAGCTCAGGAAAAAGCTGTAGAGTATTTGGATAACAGACAGCCGGAAGCCGCTTGCGAATTTTGGCTTCAAACGATTGACGAACTCAAGAATTTGGTTAAAGACGCTTCAGATAGTTTCGAGCCATTGTTTTTTGATCGCTATGTAGACGCCCTGAATACGTGTCGAAATCTAACGTTAATTGAGATGTGCAAGCCGTACGCTCAGACGCTCATACGTTGTGTTAAAAATTTAGATACCGACGACGACCCGGACTGGGTAACCATTGCCGATTCGCTGGAAGGGTTTTATCGCATAAAACCGGATCTTTCTCTGGCTTCTGTAAAAACGTTAGACGTCCAGCTCAAAACAATCCGTATTCACTTGAACTATCTTGTAAAGCGAGATATGGAAGCCAAGGTCATTCAGCAGAGATTAGATACGATTATGGAATTATGGGAGAAAGAAGTAAAAAGTGTCAAAATGGAAGCTGAAATAAGAATAAGAAAAGAAAAAATACGGCAATTTTTGACCAATGGTAAATCTGCTGGTGAACGAAAAACGATAAAAATCAACGGCGTTGAATTCGCTTTCCGATGGTGTCCGCCGGGAACGTTTATGATGGGATATTCAAAAGGAAAAGAAGAAATTGAAGACATAAGTCTGACGATCTTAAAAGCAATATGGGGTAAAGGAGAAACGACAATAGAAGTTGATTATAAGTCTGAAAAACAACATACGGTAATACTGACTAAAGGTTTCTGGATAATGGAAACAGAGGTTACACAAAAGCAATGGAAAGTCATTATGGAAAATATACCTAGCGGTAGTTCTAAAGATGATAATTTTCCTGTAGTGGACGTTTCGTGGAATGATTGTCAGGAATTCTGTCGTAGAACGGGATTTCAGCTTCCGACGGAAGCGCAATGGGAGTACGCTTGCCGAGCGGGTAGTACAACGGCATATTTCTGGGGTAACGCTCTCAATGGAGATAAGGCGAATTGCGATGGCTATTTTCCATATGGTACGACAATCAAAGGTAAATCTTTAGGAAAGACGCCAGTGGGCAGTTATCAGTCCAATGCGTGGGGACTTTATGACATGCATGGCAACGTCTGGGAATGGTGTCAAGACTGGTACGGAGATTATCCTAGCGGTAGCGTAACAGATCCAGCAGGCCCCTCTAATGGTTCCTCTCGCGTTATCCGCGGAGGTTGTTTTAACTTTAGCGCTTGGTACTGTAGGTCGGCTTGTCGTGCTTGTCTCTCTTCGGATCAATATGAAGTATGCATTCCCATGGTTGCAGGTGCAAATCGCAACTTGGGCTTCCGCGTTGTTAAAGCTCAATAATCCCTACAAAAAATTCGTATGAGCGTCAAGACCGCAGCCCGCAAGCCCGCAGGCGAGGTCAGACGCGAATCGAAATTTTTTGTGAAAATTTTTAGGACGTGTTACAATGTCGGAGCGCCAGAGCGCAGCTCTCGCTTTCACGACCAATTCCGACGAGAATCTCGAAAATGAGGTTCACTGCCAGTTACGCTGGAACAACCTGCGCAAATAACGCGAGCTGTCGCTCGCATTTAGAAAGCGAGAGTTTCGCGAACGCTGCACTCTCGCACTCCGGCAGGTACCGCCGCGAAGCGTGCAGAACAAAACGACGAAGCGGAAAACCTCCTCGGATGTAGCCCGGCTCGGGCTACTTTAAGGACGCGTGCCTTGCCGACTTTAGGCGCCAAAAAAGAAAGAGACGGCAAGCCGTCGCACTCCATATCGTTCGCCTATCGGCGAAAGCGTAATTTCGTTCACTCCGTTCACTGCATTGCCGCCGTTCATTTTCTATCCCGTTCTTTTTTCGCCTGTTCCAAGTTGTATTTCATTCTTTCGGCTGACGGATTAAGTTCAACCGCTTTTTCTAAACATTCAATCGCCTGGTCAAGCCGGGATTTGTCTTCCGCAATGAGCAGCCCGAGGGAATACCACGCCTGAGCGTCTTTGGGGTTCTTATCAATCAGAATCGAAAATTCCCGTTCCGCTTCCGCTTTTTTCCCTTGACGATAGAGCGCCATTGCCAGATTGTTGCGTCCGGGATAAAAGCCGCTGTCAAGCTCTAACGACTGACGGTAATATTTTACCGCTTCTGACAGCCGCCCCCAGTTCTCTTCCAGAACGCCCAAATTGAGGTGCGACGCCGGTTGATCGTTGAGATTATTTTGCGAAACGATGTATTCTTCGATTGCGGCGGTAAACGGACTGCTTTGCTTTTTGTCATATTGGCACACGACAGAAAGTTGTCTGGCAGCTTCCATGCGAACCGACCGCGCCGGATCGTTAAGAAGCGGTTCGAGCCGGTATTTGAGTTCCTTCGCGTCGATAAATTTGTACTCTAAAGCTCGGGCGGACGCTGTTCTGACGAGTTCAGAACGGTCTTTCAACCCGGCGAATAAAGCTCCTTTTGCGACCGAGCCGTCGAAGTTGGCTAAAAGGGCAGCCGCTGACGCCCGAACGATGTCTGGCACGAATTCGCCCTGTTGACTTTTGGGCGCCTGAAAATCTACCGGCGCTGTTTTAACCAGTTCCGCCAATCGAGCGACAACCTGTTTTCGCTTTTGCTCGTTTTTGGCAAGCGTTTCCGGCTGACGTCCAGCGGCAATCGCGTAAGCAAAATGGCGGGAATAGTCCTGTTTGCCGTACCAC
>JAZQDP010000449.1:0-5406 GCA_045546875.1 Thermoguttaceae bacterium
GCTTGATTCGGTCGTGGTCGTCAACGCCGATAACCTTGACTTTGAGCATCTGACCAACTTTGCAAACGTCGGCAACCGAGTTGACGTATCCGTCTGACAGTTCCGAAACGTGAACCAAGCCGTCGCGGCCAGGAACGATTTCGACAAAGGCGCCGAAGTCTTTGATGCTGATAACCTTGCCGTTGTAAACGCGACCAACTTCGATCTTGGCGGTCAGGGCTTCAACCTGTCCCAAAGCGGCTTCTGCCGATTCCATGCTGTCGGACGCGATGGTAACGGTTCCGTCTTCTTCAATGTCGATAGACGCGCCGGTAAGTTCCTGAATTCCGCGAATCGTCTTGCCGCCAGGACCGATGAGCAAACCGATCTTGGCAGGGTCAATGTTCGTTTTGAGCAGACGAGGCGCCCACTTCGAGATTTCTTTGCGCGGGCGATGAATCGAGCGAAGCATGGTGCGAAGAATCTGGATTCGACCCTGACGAGCCTGAGCCAGCGTCGCTTCGATCATTTCGGGCGTGATGCCGTCAATCTTGAGGTCGAGCTGGATGCCGGTGATGCCGTTTTGCGTACCGGCAATCTTGAAGTCCATGTCGCAGAAATGGTCTTCATCGCCGATGATGTCGGTCATGAGCTGCCAGTTGTCGTTGGATTCTTTAACCAAGCCGATGGAAATGCCGGCAACCGGGTTGGTAATCGGAACGCCTGCGTCCATCAACCCCAGCGTCGCGCCGCAAACGGACGCCATCGAACTGGAACCGTTGCTTTCCATAATGTCGGAAATGACGCGAATCGTGTACGGGAACACTTCGTTGTCTGGAACAACAGGTCGAACGGATCGTTCAGCCAGCGCGCCGTGACCGTATTCGCGGCGTCCCGGTCCGCGCAAGGGCTTGCATTCGCCAACGGCAAACGGCGGGAAGTTGTAGTCCAGCATGAACTTTTTGGAGTATTCTTCAAACAGGCTGTCAACGCGCTGATCGTCTCGGGCGGTGCCGAGGGTAACGGTAATGAGCGCCTGAGTTTCACCGCGCTGGAAGACTGCGGAACCGTGAACGCGAGGCAGAACGCCAACGCGGCATTCCAGAGGTCGAATGTCTTTCAGACCGCGGCCGTCAATGCGTTTGCCAGCCAGAACGAAATCGCGAACGACGCGCTGTTCCAGCTTGTCCCACGCCAGGTTGAATACCAGTTCGGAAACGGCGTCTTCGGCTTCCGGGTCTGGAATGACAAGCGCTTTTGCCGCTTGCTTGACTTCGTCAACGGCGGCGGCGCGAGCCAGTTTGCCTTCCATGTGTTTGACTTCCGCCAGCTTGTCGTAGAAGTCCGCCTTAATCTTTTCGTAAACTTCTGTACAGTCTGGAACGGGGGTGTATTCCGCCTTAACCGGTTTAACCAAATCAATCATCTCTCGTTGCAGAGCGTTGATTTCCTTGATGTACTTGTGAGCCGTCAAGACGCACTGGAGCATTTCCGCTTCCGGCATTTCTCGGGCAAAGCCTTCGATCATAACGATCGACTCGTCAGACCCGGAAATTACCAGGTCGAGGTCGCTTTCTTCCAGCTGTTCCTGCGACGGGAACGGAACCAGCTCGCCGTCAATTCGCGCTAAACGAACAGCGCTAATCGGTCCGATAAACGGGGCGGGAGACAGGCACAGCGCCATCGAAGAACCGTTCATTGCCAAAACGTCTGTATCGTGCTGACGGTCAGACGACAGAGCGAACGACTGAATCTGGATTTCGTTGCAGTATCCGTCCGGGAACAGAGGTCGAATCGGGCGGTCCATCAGTCGCGCGGTCAGGGTTTCTTTCAAGCTCGGTTTGCCTTCTCGTTTGATAAATCCTCCGGGAAACTTGCCAGCCGCTGCGGCGCGTTCGCGATAATCGCACGTCAGAGGGAAGAAATCCTGTCCCTCTTTGGCTTCGGCAATCGTAACGGTTGCGATAACGCTCGAATCGCCATATCCACATAAACACGCGCCTGCCGCCTGTTTTGCCAATTCGCCGGTTTCAAACCAGAGAATCTCATTTCCGATTTGTTTTTCTACTCTTTGTTTCATTTACTAGCCTTAATTTACTTTCTATAAAACTAACTACTAAAAAATCTTTTTCTAAAAAATACTACTTAAAACTCTAAATTACAATGTACGATATTTTTTACAATGTACGATATTTTCGGTTGAACGCTTAGCGGTTTAATTTGACGATGTCAGATAATCCGTCAAGAGAAAATCGTTGTGAGAAAGCTTCTAGCCTCTAGCTTTGCGTTTTTAGCTTCCAGCTTTAATTGATAACGCTAAGAACTACTAGCGCCCAAGCTAATAGCTAGCAGCTAATAGCTAATGGCTTTTATACTTCAACCTCCAACAACCTGCCGATACAATTTTAACCCAATCCTCCCTCTCTTTACCGCTTTCAGACGAGCGACCCGACAGGGTCGGTTCCCATCAGGAAGCGGGCAGCGCCGAAAATAGCTTCTTTCGGAAACATAACCTCGTCCGTTTGCTCACGCGGCTTCGAACCCGCTCGTCTTCATACGCAAAAAGCCTACCGGGAAGATTCCCGATAGACTTTCTGATTTTGTTTTACTTACGAATGTTCAACGCCTGAATGATGTCGATGTAGCGTTGCGGCTCCGTCTTCTTCAGGTAGTCCAGCAGACGGCGGCGGCGACTAACCATAGCCAGCAAACCGCGGCGAGTGGAATAATCCTTTTTGTGGGAGCGCATGTGTTCGGTCAGCGTGTTGATTCGTTCGCTGAGGATGGCGATCTGAACTTCGCAGGATCCGCTGTCGTTGTCGGATCGCTTGAACTTGTTGATGATTTCCTGCTTTTTAGCTTTTTCGATCATTGTAAATGTATCCTTAAAAATAATCCCTGAATTCAGATGGTTTGGAGTGTAAGCCGTCCGGCATTTCCCCGCGCGTGAACCTCATCGCGTCTCGAATCGTCTACATCAGATCGAGAAACCGCTGAATTCGCAAACAATTTTATTTTGCAGATTTTACCATATTATATTCAAACCGCAAGGGGGGGCGGCGGCGGCGAGGCGCAGCTCCCAGTCCGCGCTACCGCGCGTTTGCCCAAAACCGCTCCCGTTGGTCGCTTTGCGGCGGAAGCCTCCAAAAATCTTTGAGCGTGGCAACCCCACCGACCTGCTGGATCGCGGCTGTGTCAGCCGCCAAAGCGCCCTCAGCCCCGCAAAAAACGTATTGCGCCGCCGAAAGCGCCCACGGGACGCGGATATTATTCGCAAACGGAAACTTGTACGACCAATAATTTTAAGAGTACAATTACCGCCCTGGGAATTGATTATTTGTTTCACGTCAGAGATCATAAGCGCCCCAAGTGGTATGTAACTTTGTTTCGATTCTACTGTCTTAACTTTACCACGTGGGAGCAGATGGCTTATTTCCAGAACCTTCCACAACGCCTGCGCCTTTTTTAATATCCCAGTTAGACAGGACGCCATCCTTGTAATTATTCTCTAACTTATTATTATTAAAAGTCCCCTTGCCTTCATTAATAATCACGCCGGTTCCTTTATTATCATGGATTTTGCACCCTGAAACGGTTATCTTCCCGGAATACGACACCTGGATTCCCGCCAACGCATTTTCATAAATTTCACAATTTTCATAGGCAGAAATTCCGTAACCATAGTTCCCTAGGGCAGTTGCATCAATTCCTGCCTTTGCGTTTCCGTAAATCTTGCAGTTGGTAAATTTACCACGTCCATTAACACTATTCACACCATTCCATTTCCCATTATAGATTCGGCACTCGGTAACGGTCGGATCTCCGAAATCCAACACGAAAATACCAGAAGACATATTTCCGTAGATATCACAATTCGTGATCTCACCATGACCATTTCCAGTAACACTCACGCCAGAACTTTTCCCGTCATGGATTTTGCAACTGTCAATAGTCGGATTCCCGTAATTACAAATATCAATTCCCGTTTCTGCGTTTTCATAAATATCGCAGTTAATAATAGTGGGGTTTGCGTGCGCGCACACGAGGATTCCTGTTCCATTTTTGAAAATCTTGCAATCGGAAACGGATGGATTGGACGTATCAACCCAAATTCCTTTTTTATTTCCGTATATCTCACAGTCGGTAAACTTACCAAGTCCTTTTTTCGTTACATGAATGCCATCTCCATTTTTGTCATGGAATTTGCAGCTGGCAACAGTTGGATTTCCTGAATCAGATACAAGGATTCCATAATCCCTGTTACCGTAAAAATCACAGTTGGTAAACTTACCAAGTCCGTTATCAGATACATATACGCCAGCCCATTTTCCGTCATGGAATATACAACTGGCAACAGTTGGATTCCCGGAATCAGAAACGTGAATTCCAGCATGTTCATTTTTGTAAAACTCACAGTCATTAATTGAGCCCAGACCATATTCTGAAACGTATACGCCCTGTTTCTTTCCATCATGAAATTTGCACCCGGTTACAGTTGGATTCCCGGAAGCATCAATCATGATTCCCGATTTTTCGTTTCCGTAAACCTCACAGTCTTTGAATAATCCAAGACCATTTTTAAAAACTCGCGCTCCATACTCGCCACAATCTCTTATTATACACGATTCTACTTGCGGATTCGCGTTTTTCCCTTCGACGTACATTCCACATCCCTTGCGAGAGGTGATAAAGCAGTTTGAAAATTTCGGCGTTCCCCCGATAATATAAAGGGCGATTGCTGTTTTTGCTCCGCTGCTGACAGTAATTTTTTGGAAAGACGGACTGCCGCCAGTAATTTTGAAAGCGGTAGAAGTTGGACAGCTAATAATTACATTTTCCACCCGATCTGCGGCCCCTTGAAATGTAACATTGCGATTCACCACAAGCGTGTTTGAAAGCTCGTATTCTCCTGCTTTAATCGTGATAATCCCGCCGTCTTTTACATTCTTATACGCTCCCCTGATAGTCTCGAAGTTATCAGGAACAATAATATGCATCGGATCGAACTCGGATTTTGCCTCCTCATCAGCTTCTTCCGGCTGTTGTTCAATTGTATTATCCTGCTCAACAGTTTCTTCTGACTGCTGGACAATCGTCAGGCGCTGATTGTTAGTTTCTTCTGACTGCTGATAAGTCGATTGAACCTGCTCGTCAGTCCGTTCCGTTTTTTTACCAGAATCTCGATTGTTATATCCAAAAGCCAGATATAACGCAATTCCAAGAACAACTGCAACAAGTGTATAAGAATGCTTCATAGGTTGAAACCCTTGTTAATAAGGTTATTAAAAATAAGGTTATTAAAAGCTATTGGCAATTTAAACCAATAGCGACAGACAGATTATCAAATTACTGCATGAATTTTTCTAAAAATAATCTGATTCTATGTCCTATGTAAGTATATTCTATTTCACAAATAATTAAAGGGGC
>JAZQDP010000450.1:0-33258 GCA_045546875.1 Thermoguttaceae bacterium
TACGATCCGACTTTGCATGACATTCCTGGGACAGCGTATCGAGGGGGAATGAAGTCCCCGATTCCAACCGGAGACGATGTAATCGAGCTGCCAACGTGGGATGAGGTTCAAGCCTCCAAAGAGAAGTTCGCTGAAATGACGCGGATTATTTATAACGAACTTAATCCGTTTTGCGCCCGAACGCTTGTACAACGGTTTGGAACGGAACATGTGGTCGTTCGTACGCCGCAACGCCCGCTGACGGAATCGGAAATGGACGAGGTCTATTCGATGCCCTTTACCCGTCAGGCTCATCCAAAATACAAGGGCGCGGAAATCCCGGCGCTGACGGTAATTCAGAATTCCATTCAGATTGTTCGCGGCTGTTTTGGCGGGTGTTCGTTCTGCTCGATAGCCGCTCACGAAGGGAAAATAATTCAATCGAGAAGTCATGATAACGTCATTGAGGAAATTCAACGATTGCAGAATATTCCCAATTTTACCGGCGTTATCAGCGATTTGGGCGGACCGACGGCAAACAGCTATCAAATGACGTGCCGAAAGCCGGAACAGATGAAACGATGCCGGAGGACGTCGTGCCTGTACCCGAAAATTTGCCCAAATCTCAATACGGATCATGAACCAGTGATAAAGCTGATGGAATCTGCCCGAAAAATCAAAGGGATTAAAAAGGCGTTTATCGCATCCGGAATCCGAACGGACGTTGCTCTGTCCAGCCCAAAATACATTCAGATTTTAGCGGAAAGTTACGTCGGCGGGTATCTCAAAACCGCGCCGGAACATATAGATTCAGGCGTCTTGCAGTGCATGCAAAAACCGGATATCGGCGTTTACGAACGGTTTGTAACTCAGTTTGAAAACGCAAGCAAACGCTGTGGAAAGAAACAGTATCTCATTCCGTATTTTATTGCGGGGCATCCGGGCTGCGATTTGAACGCGATGATTCGTTTGGCGGAATACCTGCGTAACAATAATCTGCGCCCGCAGCAGGTTCAGGATTTCTGGCCCGGTCCGTTCGACTGGGCGACGGCTATGTATTATACCGAGTCCGATCCGGCAACCGGAAAGCCGCTTTATGTCGCTAAAAACGAACGCGATCGGCGAATGCAGCGGGCGTTGATGCAGTACTTTTTGCCGGAGAATTACCAATGGGTAAAAGAAGCGTTGATTAAAGCCGGCAGAAAAGATTTGATCGGATACGGACCGAAATGTCTCATTCCGCCTAATCCGCCTAAACAAGCGGCGCAGAAAGGAAAGTCTGCGTCAAAAGGTCAGAAAAAACGCCATGGCGGGTATCGGCAGAAATAATGCAGCGATTATTGCGGCGTTCGCCCAATTGAGAAAAAGGGTTCATGCGATACGATTCAGGCGCTGGCTTGCCGGATGAACCAAATAACGTTTGGGCGGGCAAAACGCCTGCTTTTTAGTTCACAGGCGCCAACTTGTCGAATGAACTTTAAAACTTCTTTGAGAACCCCTTGCTTTTAATTTTATCTTAGGTTATAATTTAAGATATATGGGGATTCTTATGGAAATGTGAATATTATTCGCAACCGTAAGAAATGAACAAATTATCAGTATTATTTTAGGACAGAATTTATCATGACACAATTTACACGACGACAATTTCTCGGCGTCAGCGCCGGTCTTGCTGCCGCGGCAACAGTTGCCGTTCCCGGCAGAATTTCAGCTCAAAACGTGAACGATCGCGTTAATATGGCGGTTATCGGCTGCGGCGTTCGCGGTGGACAGGATATGGGAGCTTTTGAACGAAGCTGTCAAAACGTCGGTTTTATCGGATTCGCCGACCCGGATTTGGGACGCGCTAAAAACACGGGTCGAAAACACCCAAAAGCCGCTTTTGTAACCGATTTCCGCAAACTGCTGGAAGACGACAATCTCAACGCGGTTATCGTAACAACGCCTGACCATTGGCACTGCCTTGCTGCAATCCTGGCAATGCAAGCCGGAAAAGACGTTTATGTCGAAAAACCGTTGGCTCATACGCCGTGGGAAGGACGTCAGGTAGTCAACGCGGCTAGAAAGTATGACAAAATCTGCCAGATGGGAGCGCAACAATTTAGTGACGCCATTCAACCGCAGATTCAGGACTTTGTCCATAAAGACAAGGCTCTTGGCGCGATGAAGTCTGTTGCTGTCAATCATTATTCCATTCGTCAGCCGATTGGAAAGCGCACAACGCCGCTGCCGATTCCAAATGGAATTGATTACGACATGTGGCTCGGTCCGGCTCAGGATGAACCGCTGTACCGAAACAATTTCCATTACGACTGGCACTGGATGTGGAACACCGGCACGGGCGAAATGGGCAACTGGGGCGTTCACGTATTGGGCGACGCAGTTAATAACACGCTCAACACGATGAAACTTCCAAAATCTGTCATGGGCGGCGGCGCCAGACTGTTCTACAACGACGCGGGCGAAACCCCGAACCTGCATTTCGTTTACTTTGAAACGGACAACGTCCCGATCGTTCTGGGGCTGTCAACGGTTCCCTCTGCGCCGGGCGCGAAGAATGCCGGTAAATTCGTTGGATACAGTTCCGGATACGTCATTTATTGCGAGGGCGGACAGATTCGCGGTCAGCGCGGGTCGGCGGTTGCGGTCGATAATGACGGAAAAGTGATTCGTTCGTTCAAAGGCAATAGCGGCGAGGGAAATCATCAGAGGAACTTTATGGACGCCGTTCGCGCTCACGATCGTTCCATTCTGAATCTGGAAATCGAAAAGGCGTTCTATTTCGCCACCTGGTGCAACCTGGCTAACATTGCGTTCCTGACAGGACAACAATATAGTGACAAAGTCGCGGAACAGATCAAGGGACAAACCGGAGGTCGCTGGGAAGAACTCATGGGCAATATGGAGGACCTGCTTTCCAATTACGACGTAACGCTCAAAGAAACCCGACTCAGCGGTCAGTTGAAGATCGATTCCAAGACGGAACAGTTTGTCGGCGACGGAGCGGAAGCCGCCAACGCGCTTCTCAAACGAGAGTATCGCAAAGGATTTGAAGCGCCGGATCTGTCCTGATGAATGACTTTGTGAAAAAGTGATAGGTAAATGACGCGTTATAAAACAGATCTGTAGTCTTTTGTAAACCGTCAATTACAATTGAGTCGTTAGCGAAACTCGCTATATAATTAAAGCGGGTTTTGCTCTCGGCTCGATTGTCGTTTTCGCCGTGCTTTTTAATTCTATAAATATAAATTTATCGTTCTGAACGCTGTTTGTATTCTTTTTGACGCTTAATCCTGTAATGCGATTTGTAGCGGTTGTGCGGGCGGTTACGTTTATATCTCTTTTTATTGTTAGCTAATCTCAAACGCCTGATTTTACGTATTGCGGTAGAATATTCGTCTTAAAATCCCAACTCTCCATACAATCGGAACAGCCGTACCAACCGCTAATAATGGCTTATCCGTCTTTTATTCAGGTTCAATAATAAAATTGTCAATTGTTTTCCGATAGGTGAATTGTAATCGAGATTCATAGGAGAGTTTTATGAGTCAATGTGATAGCGTCCGTTTAGAAACGCTTGCGGACCTAACAGATTTTATAAATGTAAAACTATGCGAACAGAACCTTCTTAAAAAGGACGCTTTTCCATTAACCGAACGCGTATTGCGTCGCCGCGGTCAGCCATGCGCGCTAAGTTTTTGTTTGCACGGACCCAGAATGGTTAAATTTATGGCAATCTGGGAACCCAGTTCCAATCGCATACGATTTTACAACCCCTCGGGCGAGTGCATGGACGTCGTCGTCCTGCTCCAATCGCCTGCTGACGAATTTATGGAACGGTACAGCAGCGTTCAAGACGTACATGTTTAAATCAGCGCACGCGTCTAAACCCCATTCCGTTCACAAACGAACCACAACCAAACAGAACAACTTTTTTTATCAGGAGGAACTCTGATGCTTGTATTATCAAGAAAAGAATCAGAAACGATTTGTCTGGGAGACAACATAAAAATTACGGTTGTCCGGGTCAATAAAGATCGTGTTCGAATTGGCATCGACGCGCCGAGCGACGTTCATGTTCTTCGCGGCGAGCTTGCCAACAGAGAATATGAAATCCCGATGACGTCTTTCGAAACGGCTCCGCTAACGTGTCGAGAAGCGGGGTAATCGCAGTGTGCCGATAGCTGGCAGCTTCCGGCTGTTCGCTTTGATATCGAGCGGTTGACAGCTGGAAGCTCTGATTTGACGGTTAGCTGAGCCGAAAAAACTCTCAAACGTCCAACATCCGTTTTAAGGCAATTCTGGCGGCAAAGGCGGTTTGAGCGTCAACGCAAACCTGATTGATCGGGGCGCCAGCGTCCAGGCTTTCCAAAACCTGAAGGATTTTTGGCAACGTGCTTTTTGCCATGTTTGAACAAACGGACGGATACTGTCCAAGCCAGATAAACGTTTTATCCGGATTTTGTTTTCGGAGTCGTTCGACCAGTTTCCATTCAGTTCCGATAGCCAGGGTAGAACCAGCCGGGGCGTCTTTAACGACTTGAATGAGTTTGGTTGTTGAGCCGGCGCCGTCGCAGAGTTTAACGATTTCCTGCGGACATTCCGGGTGAACCCAGATGATTGCGTCTGGATGTTCCGCTCTGACTTTTTTGACAATATCGACGGAAAATCGCTGGTGAATCGGGCAGCAGCCCTGCCAGAGAATAACCTTCGCGTTTTGAATCTGTTCCGGCGCGTTTCCGCCCAGACTCGGTTGAGATGGATCCCAAAGAACGATGTTGTCTGGATCGACGCCACGTTTAATGGCGGTGTTTCGTCCCAAATGCTGGTCAGGCAGGAAAAGGATTTTCGAGGTTCGTTCAAACGCCCAGTTCATAATTTTATCGGCGTTGGCGGACGTGCATACAATCCCGTTGTTGTTTGCTACAAACTCCTTTGTTGAGGCAGAAGAGTTGATGTACGTAATTGGCGTAACGTCGTTGAAGTCGATGACCTGTGAGAGCTGATTTTTGCACTCTTGAGCGTCTTGAGGCGTAACCATATCCGCCATCGGGCAGCCAGCGTCTATGTCTGGCATAAGCACGGGAATTTCATGTGCGTTGCGTTCGTGAACGCCTTGCGTGTAATTGACGAGAATGTCGGCAGTTTCAGCCATGAAATAGACGCCGCAGAACAGGATCGCTTCCGTCTGCGTTAGCGAGGCGGCTTTTTGAGATAGCCCCAGGCTGTCCCCGGAGAAGTCTGCCAGAGCAACGACGTCGTCTTGGCAATAATAATGAGCCAAAATGGTCAGTTTTGATCCCCAGCGGCGCTTGATGTCTTGAATTTTCGCAATGTATTCGTCGTTTGTGAGCATAGTGATTGGCGTCCTGTGATATATTTCGCGGGTTGGCAGCAGCTATCGCTTTGGGGGACGTTTATTCGCGCAGATAAGCCGTTGCCTGATAAACTATTTCTACTTATTATAACAAAAAAAATATTCCTGTGGAGGCGGGTACTTGACAGACGGAAGAAAAAATGTAGAATAGCTACCGAATTTAATGAATTCCATTTTGAAAAGGGCCTGTAGCTCAGTTGGGAGAGCGCAACGTTCGCAATGTTGAGGTCAGGGGTTCGAGCCTCCTCAGGTCCATAAACGTTTTGCATTTATCTGCAAAACGTTTTTTTATTACAAGACGGCGATGCGACGCCCCTATTTCCTACTCCCTATTCCCTACAGCCTATAGCCTACTGCCTAAATTCTGCCATGCCTACATTTTATATCGAAACGGTCGGTTGCCAAATGAACGTTCTGGACAGCGAACTGGTTGCAGGCTTGTTGGTTGAGAATGGTTACGAACCCGCTCAAGACCCGAAAAAAGCCGACGTTCTGTTGTTCAACACGTGTTCAGTTCGCGCTCATGCGGAAGACAAAATCTATTCCGCTCTGGGGCGTCTGAAAAACGTCAAGGATTTTCACCCGGAACGAATTTACGGCGTGATGGGGTGCATGGCGCAGAAAGACGCCCAGCAAATTGTCAAACGCTGCCCTCATGTAGATTTGGTTGTCGGCCCTGGCAAAATAGCGCATATTCCGGATTTAATCGCGAAAATCCGGGCGGGACAAACGCCTCAAATTCTGATTTCTGAAGATCGCCGCGGCAAAGATCAGCACGAAGTTGCCGCCACGTTCGAGCAGTACGATCCGCAGCGAATTGCCGGGCTGGAAGAGGTTCATTCGCCGGACGTTGACCCGATTCCCCGATTCCAGGCGATGCTGAGAATTATGCTCGGCTGCGATAATTTCTGCACGTATTGCATCGTGCCGTACGTTCGGGGACCGCAGCAAAGCCGACCGCTTCAAAAAATTCTGGACGAAGCCAAACAGCTGCTCGACAACGGCGTTAAAGAAATTATGCTTCTCGGTCAGCGCGTCAACGCCTACAAATACGAGGAAAACGGCAAGACAATTCAACTGGCAGACATCTTATACGCAATGGCGGATTTGCCGGGGCTGGAACGCTTGCGATTCGTTACCGGCAGCCCCAGCCACGTCGATACGCGCCTGTTAGAAGCCGTTCGAGACATCCCGATTGTCTGCCCGCATTTTCATATTCCCGCGCAAAGCGGCTCTAACGCGATGCTCAAAAAGATGAATCGCGGGTACACGGTTGAACAATATCGGGATATGGTCAGCGCGATTTATTCGATTGTCCCGGGAGCGTCAATTACGAGCGATTTTATTGTCGGTTTTTGCGGGGAAACGGAAGACGATTTCCAGCAGACGGCAGACCTTGTTCGCTGGGCGCGGTTTAAGAACAGCTATATTTTCAAATACTCGCCCCGAGAGGGAACGGTTTCCGCCAAATCCTGGGCTGACGACGTTCCCGACGAAGTAAAACGGCGGCGAAATAACGAACTTTTAGCTGTTCAGAATGAAATAAGCCTGTCAGACAACCAAAAATTTGTGGGAAAAACCGTTGAACTGCTGGTTGAAGGACCTAGCAAAACGGCTCTGAAGCTGGAATCGCTAAACGGGAATCAGGAAACGCAAATGACAGGCAGGACGCCGTGCGACCGCGTGGGAGTTTTTAACGGTTCAGAATCCCTAACCGGTAAAATCGTTAAAATTAAAGTTGAAAGAGCGAGTAATTTTACGCTTTTTGGTAAAGTCAGCGATTGATAAGCCTCTAGCTGCTAGCTTCTAGCGATTAGCTTGATAAACCTGATTCGTGCGTAAGCGCAAGAAATATGGATAACCAAGCTAGCGGCTAAAGGCCAGGAGCTAGTAGCTGCTTCTACTCAATTTTCAGACCGAAGGGCAGCGATTCGCCAAAGGTTTCCTCGCGCTGTTCGTCTTCCAGTTTTCCACCGTCTCGAACGAGAGTTATCCAATGGGGATTGACGTTGGGGAACGATTCTAAACATCTCAAGACGTCTTTTCGTAACGAATCTGGAATGTCTCTGTAACGGTCTTCCGTCTTTCTGGACATTAAAGCGAGGGCAAAAGCGGTTTCTGACGTTGTTGCCGATTTCGCGCGCCGCAAAAGCGCTTTAATCCACGGCTCGACGTCGGTTGGAGAAAGAATTGTCTCCAGCGAGGCGTCTAAACCGTCTCGAGCGCCTAATCTGCCCAAACTCCATATAATCGCAGGATCGCAAGAGGCGTATTCTTTGTGTTCCAAAAGGGTTAGCAGATGAAATCCCAGTTCAACTTTTCGGTCAATGGAGAGTTTTTCCATCGCTCCAAACAGGCGGAACAGTTCGGTGGATTCGTTGAGATTGTACGTCCATTCGTTTCGACCTCGCCCGGTTTTGAGGCGGTTTGTCAAAGAGCGCAGTTGCCGTAATTGCATCTCGGTAAGCTGCGACTGACGTCCGGAAGAAAGCCCGGTAGCAACTCGGCGCCAAAGAATCCACAATTGAAGCCGATTGTCTGGCTGCGGGAACGACATCTTTCCAAATACGCATTTCCAGAGCTGTTCTACGCGCCAGTCGTCCATGGCGGCTCCAAACCCGGGGCGAAGGCAAAAGCCAGCCAAATTGAGCCAGCGAGCCTCGAAAGCCGCGGATTTCTTCCGGCTGGGTTCAAAGTCCAGTAAAGCGTCAAAAAGGGAACGGAGCAAAGAGGCGGGCCAATTCTCACGACTTTGACCGATTATCCCGGTCAGACGTTTAACAATTTCAGACGGCTTGAATTCAAAAGATTCAAAACAGGATCTCAGAGCCTCTTTAGCTTGAGAAACAATGTTTTCGTCAATAACGCCGTCGCGCTGATCGCTGGCGTCGATTGGTTTAACGTCTGTTTCGACGGCAGAACGAATATCAAAGTTCAATTTCCATCGACCACGTTTCGGCTCAGGGGCGGAGCTGTCGTCTGCCGGCGCGCCGATTTTTTCGACCAGCGTCAATTCCAAAGCGCCGATTTCGGTCAGATGGGTTTCGATGGAAACCGCCGTCAGAGGATTTTGCGGCGAGTTGGCGGCGGTTTGAACCGTGGCGTCGGCTCCCCCGCGGGGTGACTCTTTAATGACAGTTCTCAGAGGAGCCAAAGCGCGCGTCTGGTTCTCGTCAAGGTCGATGATTTCGCCGGGGCGGTCGGTGGTGCGATAGCTGGAAACGAAAAGCGGGAACGTTACCGGAACCCCCGTCTGAAGGCGAAGGTTGTCGATATTGATCTCTAGCGTTTGCCCTTCCTGGATGTCAGCCGGTGCGATGCACATCGCCCGAAGCTGACCGTTGTTTTCTAATCCGATGTAATAACTTCTGGCTAAAGTGGCATGGATTCGAATTGCCAGTTTGGACGCCTGGGCTTGCAATGTTTCCTGAGAAACAGCGTCGTTTTCCGGATTTGATTTTATTTGTTCCAACCGTCTTACCAAGCCAAAATACGCCGCTCCGCGCGAAACAGCCAGGTCAAGAGCGTCGTTATCCAGAACAACCGTTCCGTCTTCCGAGGGGAACCATTGCGACAGCTGGGTTAAAATCCGTTCTCGCGTTAGCGGGGATTCAAACATGCCGCCGTTGAACAGGACGGCGTCGCATTTTTCGTTGTGAGCGGTTAGAAACGCCGCCAGATAGCGTGTAATTGCCGGGTCTTGAGCAAAGGGAAGCCCAAATTCCTGAAAGCCGCTGCGGCGATTGGACGGCTTGGCGGACAAGTCCACAAGCGGAAAGAAGCCGTCTAAAAGCAATTGCTGAACTTCTTCTTTTGTAACGGTTTGATGTAAGCTTTTCGCTATCAGTTTACTACCTGAGGCAGGAATGGACGCGGTGTACGTTTCCGGCGGATTCTCTCCTAAAAGAGCCTCTTTGACAATTCGCGCCTGACGAACCAGAGCTTGCCATTGGCGGTCAGTCAGGGTAACGCCGTCCGCGGCAAATTTTGATTCCAAGTATTTTGCTAAAGCCAGGTCGAGGTTATCGCCGCCAAGCAGAAGGTGTTCTCCCACAGCAACGCGATGGAACGAGACAGAGCTGAACCTGCCCGACGAGGTCGGTTCCTGATTGGACGCGGGTATCTTCGAATCTGGCTTGTTCGGAGACATAACCTCCTCCTCCCCCCTGTGCGGGTACGCACCCGGCGCGTCTGAGTTTTCGGACTGCGGGACAATGCGAATGAGCGAAAAGTCTGACGTTCCCCCTCCGACGTCAATTACCAGCACGGTTTGACGTTTGATTTGCGTTGCGGAGAAGGTTGCCAGAGGCGAAGCGTCGGCGCTTTTATCTGCAAAATTGTTATTATCCGCAATATTTTTTTGTTTTTCTGCGTTTTTTTTGTCAGCCGCTATGATGGACTTATAAATCCAGGCGTAAAAAGCCGCCTGAGGTTCTTCGATTAAAACGATTTTTTGCAACCCGGCTTTGGCGGCGGCGCGAACGGTAAGCTGGCGCGCGGTTTCGTCAAATGAGGCAGGAAGGGTAATTACGACGTCTTGTTTATCCAGCGGGGCTGAGGGGTGCGCGTCGTTCCACCGTTGAGCGATAAATTTCAGATAGCGCGCCTGAGCGTCAACAGGAGACATTTTTTTGACGTCTTGAGACGATTTCCATGGCAGAAAGGCGGCGGTTCGATCTACCTGAGAATGGCACAGCCACGATTTGGCTGACCAGATAAGACGTCCCGGTTGATTGGCGCCGAAATCGCGGGCGTACGTCCCGACTTCAACTTCTCCGGACGGGTCAAGAAAGAGAAAAGAAGGCAGCGTCGGGCGATTTTCGCTTTCGCCGGGCGCTGTCTTCTGAAAAAGCGGGAATGATTCAATTCGCACTGGAGGCGATTCAAGGTCTATGAAACTCACAGCCGAGTTTGTCGTACCTAAATCGATGCCAACAATAAATCGGCGGCTGGAACTATGGGATGGGGAGTGAGTTTTAGGGCTTTGCGATCCTGCGTCGGGGGCCGCAGGATGCATTGAATCATCAGGCTTTGGGTTTGTCATTTAATTTCAACACCGGTATTTTCCAGAATAGACTCTTTAACGTTCTTTCTGGAAACGTCGGTAATAACGTTGTTTACGGATTCAAGTTCGGATTTGTCGATGACTTCGACGCTAAAAGCGGACTTTTCAACCGGGATTTGGCGAGGCATCCAGCCGGTGTAGTCGGTATTGTCGTCATTGGCAATAGCGTCAACTTCTTCGCGGATTTTGGCTCGCTGTTCTTCGGTAATGACAGCCGCCGGGATTTCCGTAGACGGGATAATCAAACGGTCGTCAGCGCCGTTGTCATTCTGCGTTTCGAAAACCGGTTGATCGTCGTCCATCGGTTCGACAGTAGGAATGTCAACCTGTGGATCTTCAATAACTGGAACTTCGATAGCTGGAGCGTCAGTCAGAACGTTGTCTTCCGCGGCGTCTTCGACTTCAATAGCGGGAGCGATAACTTCGGGAACGCTGACTTCAATTGATTCAACAACCGGCATGCTGTCGATTCCGTCGTCAATTGTATCTGCCTTATTTTCCGAAATTTCGGTCTTTTCGGCGTTGGAGTCATCACTTATGGAAGCCAAATCGTTTTCCGGAATGTCTGGCAGTGTGGTGCGAGTCATAGCCCAGTTAGAAGCGTCTTCGGATTTTTCTTCCTTTTCCGCTTTTTCTTCCTGAGCTGGTTCTGGCTTCGCATGCAGAGCGGCAGCTTCTTCCGGTTCCAGTTGGATCAAAGTGTCAAGATCTTCTTCCGGGATGTCCGGCAGAGAACCTTTGGTCATGTTCAAATTGGACGGTTGTTCGGCTTTTGGCTCTTCCGCAGCGACGGCTTTCGGTTCAACGGCAGCTTCCGCTTTTTCAGCTTTTTCTACCTGAGCCGGTTCCGGTTTTGCTTCCAGAGCGGCAGTTTCTTCCGGATCCAGTTGGATCAATGTGTCAAGATCTTCTTCCGGAATGTCCGGCAGAGAACCTTTGGTCATGTTCCAATTGGACGGCAGTTCGGCTTTTGGCTCTTCCGCAGCGACGGCTTTCGGTTCAGCGGCAGCTTCCGCTTTTTCTTCCTGAGCCGGTTCCGGTTTCGCTTCCAGAGCGGCAGCTTCTTCCGGTTCCAGTTCGGTCATGGCGTTGAGATCTTCTTCCGGAATGTCCGGCAGAGATTCGTTGGTCATGTCCAAGGTCTGGATTTTAACGGGAGCGGCTTCAGGCTCAGCGGTCGGTTCGACAGGCGCTTCAATCGGTTCAACAGGAACTTCTACCGGTTCAATGACAGTTTCTTCCGGCTGAACGGTCGTTTCGGCGTTTTCTGCCTGGACGGGTTCAGGTTGAGCGTGGTCAACAATTTGAACGTTCTGTTCATTTTCCAGAGTGGGTTCAATGATTTCCGGGACGTCAGGAATTTCCGGGAGTTCCGGCATTTCTGGCGCGGTCTGTTCGCTTTGAGCTAACTCCTGCTGTTCTTCTTGAGCTTCTTCCAGCTGTTCTTCAATAACATCCAGGGCTTTCATAGCGTCTTGGTATTGCTTATTAAGCATACTATAAAACTCTTCATTTGACAAGCCCTCCGACAACGAATTTTCCACGATTTGCGTCTTATCGTTGACTTTTTCCTGATGAATCAGGACAGCCATCGTTTCGCTCAACGCTTCGATAGAATTATCTTCGTGTTCAAAGAATTTTTGAGCGTAAAGACAATTTCGATAAATCGCGTCAAACTCGTCGGCTTCTGAATCCGTTTTGACAACGGACGGAGCCGGTGAAACCTCAGTCGGTTCCACAATTACGACTTCTGCTTCTTCTTCATGATTGAAGAAAAGCTGAGCCGCTTTTTCGCCGTCAAAATCGCCCGAGGCTCCCAGAGCGCTTAGCCCCAACGCGATTCCGCCAGCAATGCTGTACAGTACATTAAACATAATAAAAACCTTTCTTCTTAAACGTTAAGATGGTTATAACACGGTGTTTGGAGAGTTTTTTACTCTTCCAGAATTGGTATCGGAAAGATAAAGAAAAAAGATTAGAGAAAAAAGAGAGTTTTTATAAAATAGGAGGGATAAATAGTTACCAGCAGTTGATTCTTAATGGGGCAGCGCCTAAAAAAACAAGCGTTTAGAAATCTAAACGCTTGTATAACAAGGAGTTACGTAAAATGGTCGATTGCAGCTCCAATTGGCGTTCCCTTTAGATAATTCCGTATAGCGGCATGTCTTTGGCGCCAAGTCGATCAACGGCTTGCGTGATTGCCGGGTCTTCTTCTAAAGATTCTGGATGGCTTGGCTTCGATCGGGCGTCGATAACGAGCGAACCGTGGCAGCCCCAATGCTTATTTTTGGTAAATGATTCGATTCCGTAAACGTCTAAAGCCGGGTCGGTTTTGGTGAACGTCGTCCAGAGGAAATTTCTCAGGTTGGCGCCGACGGGAGCGCCTTTATCGACAACGACGATAAGCGGGTATTGGTTAATCGGTTCGTTTCTTTGGAAGGACTGGCAGAATTGTGCAACGGAGTTGTCTTTCCCAGTCGCGTCTTTTTGGTAAGCGGGACCGTCGATAAGCAGGATTCCCGGCAGAAAAACGCGGGGATTGGTAAATCCAAACCCGTCGTGCAGGTTCATGCCAGAAACGATGCCCATGGGTAGTTTTCGGATCGGCTTTCCAGCAACGGCAAAAACGAGCTTTGACCCGGAGTTAATCCCCTCGGAAGCGGAGAAATCAACGGATTCGCTTAAACCGCAGGTTTGGAAATGGAGGTCACGTCTGAAATCGATTCTTTCAAAAACGTGACGGAAGAATTCTCGGATGTCGTTTATGGTTAAAGTGGGATCGTCTTCCTGGGCGGCAATAAACAGGAATTTAGCCAGGGCAAGCTGGCTGTTCCCTAAAATGGCGTTGGCAAGGGTGAGCAGTTCTCTCGGCTGCCGATCTCCGGAATACGGCATATAGCTTTCCCTTCCGATAGCCAGTAAGAGGGGTTCTCCTCCGGCTTCGTCAACCGGCTGAACAGCTTTAACGCCCGGAATAGACTGCGCGATCGACGGTCCGATCAGGCTTCGGATAAACTTTTGAATGACAGCCATTTCCTGCGGCGGTCGTCCGGGGGCGGTAAAAGGAAATATCGGTCGTGGTCGATGGTATACGCATTCAACGCGCATGACGGGGAACTGCCGCGCTTCGGAATACATGCCTAATCGGTCTCCGAAAGGTCCCTCGGGCAGCATAATTTTGGGTTCTATATAGCCTTTTAAGCAGAAATCGGCGTCAGCGTAAATGGCGGGTCCTTCTTTCTGACGAATCATTGGAATGCTTCTGCCAGAGAGCATGCCTGCCAAGGAGAGTTCTGAAACGCCTTCCGGCAAAGGCGCCAACGCTGCTATCGACATCGCGGGAGAGCCTCCGATAAACACATTGACCGGCAACTTCTCTTTACGACGAATCGCTTTAAGGTGGTGAATCCCGATGCCGCGGTGAAGCGGATAGTGCATGCCGACCTGTCCGCCAGGCTGATATTGACCGCCTGAGATTTGGATTCGGTACATGCCCAAATTGGAACGGAGCAGACCGAGACTATCGGGATCTTCTGAATAAACGCAGGGCAGCGTAATGTACGCTCCGCCGTCTTTTTGCCAGCTAATCAACTGCGGCAGGTCGGAGATGGTAGTGGAGTTCTTTGTAACGGCTCCTGATCCAACGTATTTTGGTTTCGCGTGAAACGCTGCAAAAATGGTTGACGGGTTGGCGAAGCTAAAGAAGTTCCGAACGATAGCCAACGAGTCCATGCCGGCATGGGCGATCTTTTCGACGGTTGGCAATGTGTCACGGAAGATAAAGTTTATTCGGTCAAGCGTCCCAAATAAATTGGAGACCATAGGGAACTTGCAGCCTTTAACGGAAGCGAAGTAAATCGCTGGACCTCCTGCGGCGAAAACGCGCCGTTGGATGGCGGCGGCTTCCAGGTGCGGGTCTACGGTTTGCTCGATCCGGATTAACTGCTTGTTTTTTTCTAAGTCATCAACACATTCGCGAAGCGTTCGGTATGCCATGATTCAGGAACTGATTAGGGGAAATGGAAGGGGAAAAAGAGACGCAGAGCGTCCCCGTTGATAGTAACGTCCACTTTCCATTATAGCCCAAGTTTAAAGAAAAGTCTTAATAAAAAGGATAAAAAATCGAAATTTCTCTAAAAAATTTAGGCATGAGGCAGTAGGCAGTAGGCAGTAGCAATTAGCGATTAGCGATTACGCAAGACGCCTCATAAGAATCTTGCAACTTAAAAAGCTGGGAGTAGAAGCTAGAAGCTACTTTCCTCCCAAAACTAAAACTTGCGTTCCTTCCGGGATCCGTTCTCTCACGGCGGCGATGGCGTCCTCGACGTTGTGTTGGGAAGGAGCATTTAGTTTGGCGACAGCCAGTTCGCGCATGGCTTGATGGTAGAAAGCAGCGTCTGACCGACCGGAAAGGATTGGGTTTTCAGAACTGGTAACGGCTAAAACGATTTGGGCGTCTCGTTGAGTGAAATCGACCTGATGATTGCAAAGTCGATAGATAACGGTTGCCGCCGTCTTGATAGCCAGTTGAGTATTTTCCGGCATGTCGGTCTGAACGGTTTCGTCCCAATCGTCCGGCGGAGTCATATCGACAACGATGCCAATCCATGCGCCAACCGGCGGTTCAAATCGACGAAGAACCAAGTCTCCCTGTCGAGCGGACGAACGCCAATGGATGAGCCGGGAATCCTCTCCAGGTCGGTACGCGGATACCGAATGGAAGTCTCCGATGGAGCCGGAGGGGTAAAATGTTTCGCGAGGAACGCCGTCCCAATTTTGGGCGGTAAGCTGAATTAAATCTTCTGGCAACGTTTCAAGCATGGCGGGATAAACCCAGAACGTCGCCCGGCGTCCGATGGTAATTCTACATTCAAAAAGACCCAAAGGGAACCGGGAAATCAGTTTAACCGGCTCCAGACGATATTCCCCCGGTCGAGGGATTTGACAGCTGCGCTCTTGCGTCTGCTTTTGGTTGGGAGCCAGACGGGGGAAGAAGAAGTTGAAAACAGTAGGCGGCAGGCAATAGGCGGCAGGCAGGGAATTATTTTGACTACCGTCTTCTTCAGTTTGACGACAGTCTAAAATGTCCTGTCGAGCGGCAAGAGCAAACAGTGTTCCGCGAGAAACATTGGTTAAATCCAGGGAAAAAATGAACTCCGATTCCGCGTGAATGATTTCCGGCAACCGACGCTGAACGCGGAACCAGCCCTTTCTTATTTTAACCAAATACCACGATAGAATCAGCGGTCCCAACAGCAAACCGGCAATGAAAAGCAGCAAATTGATCTGACGCGTCAATGCCGCTGCACATAACGCGATAAAAATCCCTGTAAGGTAAATGCCTTGCCAGGTCGGGTACGTCTGACCGTATTTGCGTTTCATAAAAACCGGGGGGCGCTGGGATGCGCTGGGAGTTGCTGGGAATTATCTGGGTATAGCTGGAAAATATCCTAATTGATTATTGTAATATATCAAATTTAATTGTGATTACAAGTAGGCTGCAAGAATTTAAGCTATTGCCTATTGCCTACTGCCTCTTATCTGCCATCGCAAAATTTATTAATTTTTTAAAAATGACGGCAGTCTCCCTGTTGCAATTTGTTTGTTGAGGTTTTATAATTTTAATTATATAGCATTTCAAGAAATAAAAAAACGTCCAATGTTGGACGTTACGATATTTTCAGTTTTATTTTTTCACAGTTGTACCCATGAAAAGATTTTCCCTCCTTTGTTCATCAGTCATGGCGATTGCCTTGGTAGCAGGCTCGCTCACATCGACGTCTTTTGCAGACGTCAGACTAACCAAAGCGTTTACAGACAATGCCGTTTTGCAGCGGGACGTCCCGGTTAAAGTTTGGGGCTATGCCGACGCTGGCGAAGACGTAACCGTTAAGTTTAACGGTCAGGAAGTTAAAACCAAAGCCGGTGAAGACGGCAAATGGATCGTCGAACTCAAGGCGATGCCAGCTCGGAACGACGGTTCCGATTTGGTTGTTACTGGTAAAAACGAAATTGTTCTCAAGAACGTTGTCGTTGGCGAAGTCTGGATTTGCTCCGGACAGTCCAACATGGAAATGCCGCTTTCAAGCTGGAATCAAAAACTTCCAGACGGTTCTCCACGTCTTGCTTGTACGCCCGAAGAACTGACAGGCGATTTCAGCTTTATTCGATTCAATCGCGTTCATCATACTTTCGCCATGTCCGAACAGGAAGATTTTAACAGCGCTGGTTGGCTTGAATGTAAAGACTCCGTTCAGAAAAACTGCACTGCCGCAGGCTTCCATTTCGCCGTTCGTCTTCATCAGGAACTCGGCTGCCCAATCGGACTGATCGATTCCAACTGGGGCGGATCCAACATCAATTCCTGGATTCCAGACGAAGGCTGGGCAAACTGCGAAGAAACCAAAGAAGTCGGCAAGCAGCTTATTGAAGCTCGCAACAAGGCAGGCAAGGCCGATTTCCGCACTGCCGGCGGCATGTACTATGCCATGTTGGCGCCTTGGAAAAATTACGCTGTCCGCGGCGCGATTTGGTATCAGGGCTGCTCGAACGCTGGCGAAGGCGGATTCTACTATTACAAACAAAAAGCCATGATTCTCGAATGGCGAAAGATCTGGGGCGACATCCCGTTCTACTGGGTTCAGCTTGCCAACTTCATGGCGACGTCTGACGACGCCAACTGCGACGGCGGCTGGGCGAGAATTCGCGATGGTCAGACCCGCTGCCTGGAAGTTCCAAAAACCGGTCAGGCGGTTATTATCGACGCTGGCGAAACAAAAGACATTCACCCGCAGAACAAATGGATCGTCGGAAACCGCTTGGCGCTCAATGCCTTGGCTCAGGTCTATGGCAAAGATTATCAATACGCCTCCCCAACGCTCAAAGAAGCGAAGTTTGAAGACGGCAAAGCCATCATCAAATTCAACAACGTTGGCGGTGGATTAGTAACTGGCAAACTGGAAGGCCGAGGAGTCAAACAGGGACCAGAGACGATTAAATGGTTTGCCGTTGCCGGCGAAGATGGAAAGTTCGCCTGGGCAGACGCACAAATCGTCGATAACGACACCGTCGTTTTAATCTCTAAAGACGTTCCCAATCCGGTAAAAGCCAAATACGCATGGCAAAACAATCCTGACGGCGTTACGCTCTACACCAAAGAAGGATTGCCCGTAACTCCGTTTATTACCGAATGAAAATAACGCTTCTCAACAGCGAATATAGCGCATCGACCCACGCAGAGCGCAGATAAAACAGGCAAACTACAGTGCGAAGAACCACCCAGGGCGGCATGACGCCATACCCCGGTTCGCGCTGCCATTCGGGGGCGATTTTCATCGCTCCCGTTGGTTGTTTGGCGCCGTCGATGGTGCATAGTTCCGCCCAGATCGCAGGGATTTCTCCAGCGGAACTCAATTACGCTTTTTTACTCGCTATTCTCGACTTTTTTTCAGTCTTGGCAGCCTAAACGTCTAATTAGTAGCCCAATGGACGTGGTTTATCAAGATAGAAATCTCTCGGACTGCGCGTGGTGTAGAATGGAGGTTCTACAGGAACTCTTTTGCCGTAGCGATCTCGAACAACGCGTCCGCCGATGAATCGTTCGTTTTCAACTGGAGTGTAAGGAACCGGTCGAATTCTGAACGAAGCCCACCACGGTCTGAAGTCTTGTCCGTAATACGGGGTTGTAGAATAATAGGAGCCAGAGGGGCACCGCTGATAGGGGTCGTTGCACTGCTGGCATGGCTGCTGAGCTGGCATCGCTTGAACCGGAGTAATTTGCGGAAAAGCTGCCGGAGCCGGAGCGGGCTGCGCGACTTCGTTGACCGATGGCGCTGGAACGTCCGCTGGCATAGCAGGCGCTGGAGCGACTTGCGTTGGCGCTACGACCGGAGCTGGCGCGGTAACTTGAGTTGGAGCTATCGGAGCTGGGGCTGCGGGAGCCGGCATCGGAGCCGCTGGCGCAATGTCAATCGGTCCAGGCGCCTCCAAAGCTGGTATGCCATCATTGGTCATTTCTGGAATTGGGGCTATTGGTCCCTGACCGAAACTGACGTTCATTCCTGTCAGCGCTAACAGGCATACACCGGCGCTAACAATCCATTTTTTCGCTTTTTTCTTCATGACATTTAATCCTTTAACATGGAAAATATTTGGGGGTTGCCTGTAAATGCAAACCAATTGTGCATTCCACTGATAGTGTATATCAATCTCTTTATCGGTTATTATTTCGATAGAATTTAGTTTTTTATTCAACAATATTGACTTATTTGGACGAAAGAAATATCAGCGCCAAACAACCGTTTGCGTTGGTTCGGCAAGCGTCAATTTATTTGTAACTAATATACTATACAATATTGAATATAAAGCAGTGAGAACGTTATTAACATTTTTGGCTCTGTTCGCTATTAATACGGCGGCGATTGCAGAGGACGCCGTCGTCTTCACTCATCCGTCAACAGGGCGCACGGCTCAGGCGACAGGAACTATCGAAGACTATAATTATAATGAACTGATAATCCGCACTACAAACGGTCAAATAAAGACAATAGAAACAGACAGTATAAAAGAAATAAAAACTGAAAGATCTGCTTTTTTTCAGGAAGCGGTTATGCAGATGAACAGCCTTGAATTTAGCAAGGCGACGCAGTTGTTGGAGTCGGCTCTTTCGCAGACGTCTGTAAGCTGGAAAAAGCAGGAGGTATTGGCAAAACAAGTGGAATGTTTGTGCTGTCTTGATCGCTATGAGGAAGCGGCGATGAAATACGTCAATATTTTGCAGCTTGATACAAATTCTGCCTATTGGGACTCGATTCCGATTGTGTGGACGTCGGTAGAGCTTTCTTCCCGAATGGAGCAAACCGCGCTAAAATGGATTCGTCAGCAGGAAATTCCGGCGTTATCGCTGTTGGGAGCCAGTTTTTTGCTGACGTCAAGTAATAAAACAGCCGCTCAAACCGCGCTCAACGCGTTGTCAAAAAGTAACAATGTAACGATTTCTGTTTTGGCGCAAATGCAATTGAATCGGCTTTCTTTAACTCAGATGTCGGCAAACGCGATAAAGAATTTAGAGAACAAGGTTGATCAGACGCCCAAATCTGTTCAGTTTGGAGCGCGGTTTATCCTGGCTCAATTATGGGGACGGAGCGCCCTTGACCCTGCCGAAAAGACAGACAAAATTGCGGTGAATTATTTGCAATGCGCCTTGAATTCCAGAACTCCCGTGGAATTACAGGCTCGGTCGCTCTATTCAGCCGGTTCCGTTTTAATGAACAACAATCGGCAAGACGAGGCTCTGCGAATATTTAGCTATCTGGTTCAGAAATATCCGGATTCTCAATGGTCTCAACAAGCCCGACGAACTGCCGGCGGGAAATTGTAAGGGCAGGGGAGAGAAAAGAAAAACGCTGCTCGATTCGGAATGGGAATCGGGCAGCGCAACAGAAAAATCTTTCTAATTTGACGTCAGCTTAGTAAGCAACTCCAGCGCGGCGACGAATTGAATTGCCGATGAAGTGACCCGGACGGTTGGGGCGAGACAGCAACGGCATCGCGCGGATTTCTTCACGGGTGTAGCCGGTTCTCTTTTGAGTTGGAGTGTAATGATGAGGATGAGCCGGGGCGGCGTAACCGGGATAGTACTGGTAATTCGCAGCCGGACGTTGAGCGGCTTTCTTTTGCTTGGGAGTTGCCTTTTGCTGAGGCGCCGCTGCTCGTTGTGGAGCTGCAACTTGTCGAGGAGCTACTGCTTGCTGGGGCGCCGCTGTTTGTTGAGGAGCAACAAGTTGCTGAGGCATAGCTGTTTGTTGAGGAAGCGCCTCTTGTTCAGGCACATCCATTGCCTCAACAACAGTCGTTTCTTCAGGAAGGATAAAGTCGTCGGCTGCAAAGGACGTTTGAACGAAACTCGTCATTCCAATGAATACGAAAGCCGCAACGGCTGTTTTAATCAGGGATTGTCTCATATAAAATATTCTCCTTTTAAATGAGGTTTACTTAGAAAGTCTGTTTCTGAACTCGGAAGCAGATGAACAGAAAACATTACAGATACCCATTATTAATATCATACATTTTTTTTCTAAATATTCAATGATCCCACCCATTGATTTGCAATAAAAAAGGAATAATTTTTACGGTTGTTATAATTATACTGATTGTATTGATTTTTAGACCTGAAAAAATGCAAGAATTCTATTTATTTTAGCTTGTTTATCTAAGTTGTGTGATATAATCCAATATGGGAAAATTGTGTACAAGTTACCTGACTTGACTCAATTCTATAGAAATTGTGATTTCTGCAAAATAGCATATTGACAAAATAAATAATTTAAGTAAAATAGATGATTAGGAATGAGTGCGTGTAAATTGCGCATTTTAAATAATCGGAATGAGCTGCCTATACATAATAGGTATCGAGTTTTTTTTACTAAAATTAGACGCAGGAATTGTAGTTATCCGTTTGTTTATCCGATATTATAGAATGAGTTGCATTAGGTAAGTTGCAATTAATAGGGCTACTATAGCCTAAATTAATATGGAATCAAACGGTAATGTGCAGGAAATCAGGCTATTTCCTCATTTCTGCTTTGATTACCCTGTACGTTAAGGAGGCGTAAGAGATGAAGAAATTTTTGTTAGCGCCGTTGATGGTCGCTATTATCGCGTTGGCGTTTAGCGGCGCCGCAGAGGCTCGTTATTGCGGTTTATGCCGCGTGGCGTGCTGCACTCCCTGCTATCAGTATGTTATGCAGGAAGATACAGTAATGCGAACGTGCCGCAAGGTTGTCTATGAACAGCAATGCCAGACGCGATATCGAACATGTTTCAAGACGGTATACGAACCGAAAACAATCGTCTGCACAAAGATGGTTCCTGAAGTTCGTTATCGCGATTGCAGCTATACAGTTAATAGAACTGTCTTCGAAAACAAATGCAAGACGATTAACTATACTGTCTGCAAAAAGGTTTGGGAAAATTGCACGAAGAACGTAACGTGCACCGTGATGAAGCCGACAACGGAAACCAAAACCTGCACGTACAACTACACAGTTTACAAGCCGGTTTGGGAAACCCGCACTCGAGAATACACCGTCATGAAACCGGTTTGGGAAACCTGCACCCGTCAGATTCCGTACACGGTTTGCAAACAGGTTTGGGAAAATCAAACCCGTCAGATTCCGTACACGGTCTGCAAGCCGGTTTACGAAACCCGCACTCGCACGTACACCGTCTGCGTTCCAACAACGCAACAGCGCACCAGAACGTACACGGTTTGCAAGCCGGTTTACGAAACCTGCACCAAGCAGATTCCGTACACCGTTTGCCGTCCCGTTACCGAAACTCGCACCAAGCAGATTCCGTACACGGTTTGCAAGCCCGTTTATGAAACATGCTCCAAGCAGGTTGCTTACACCGTTTGCAAGCCGGTAACTGAAACCCGTTGTCGTACGTACACGGTTTGCAAGCCGGTAACCGAAACCCGCACGAAACAGGTCAACTGCACGGTCTATCGCCCGGTTTGCGAAACTCGCGAACGCGTTTGCCGTTACACCGTTTGCGTTCCCTATACAGAAACCCGTTATCGCACCGTTACCTGCACCACCTACAAACAGGTTCAGGAACAATGCCAGCGCGTTATCAGCTGCGTTGAATACAAACCCGTTACCACAACCCGCACAATCAACGAATGCGGCGGAAAATGGGAAACCGTTTGCAAAGAATGCTGCGACCCGTGCACCGGTCAGATTTGCCGAACGATGTGCCGCGTTTGGGTTCCCTGCATAACCCAGAAAGACATCACCTGCACCACCTACAAGCCGGAATGCGTACAGAAGACGGTTCCTTACACCGTTTGCAAGCTGGTCCCGGAAACGGTCTGCAAGCAGGTTCCTTATCAGGTTACATGCTGGAAAACCCAGGTTTGCGAAAAACGAGTTCCTTACACGGTAACTCGCATGTGCCCGCAGACCGTTACCAAGACGGTATGCTACAACGTTTGCCGCATGGTTCCAGAAACCCGCACTTGCAACTACACCATTTGCAAGATGGTTCCTCAGACATGCTACAAGACGGTCAACTATCGCGTTTGCCGTATGGTTCCCGAACAGCGCGTTCGCACGGTATGCTACAACGTTTGCCGCATGGTTCCCGAACAGCGCGTCCGCACCGTTTGCTACAAAGTCTGCAAGATGGTTCCGGAAACCCGTACATGCACCTATAACGTTTGCGTGATGGTTCCACAGCAAAGAACTTGCACCTATCAGGTTTGCCGCATGGTTCCCGAACAGCGCGTTCGCACGGTTTGCTACAAGGTTTGCCGAACTGTTCCCGAACAGCGCGTTAAGACGGTATGCTACAAGGTTTGCCGTCAGGTTCCAGAAACCCGCACTTGCACCTACCGCGTTTGCAAGAGAGTTCCAGAAGTCCGCACCGCAACCCGTTGCTATCAGGTTTGCAAGATGGTTCCTTGCCAGGTAACTCGTCAGGTATGCTACAAGGTTTGCCGTTTGGTTCCGGAAACTCGTCAAAGAGTCGTCAACTACACCGTCCGCAAATGCGTTCCAGAAACCGTTTGCCGACAGGTTCCGTACACGGTCATGGTTCCTTGCCAGACTTCACGAACCGTCCAGGTTAAGAAAGTCATTTGCGAAAAGATTCCTTACACAACGACCGTTTGCGTTCCGAAAGTAGTTTGCTGCCAGGTTCCAGTTAAGGTTTGCCGAATGGTTCCGTGCGTCAACGCCTGCGTTGATCCCTGCGCTGACCCCTGCGCCAATACCGTAACGGCTCCAGCCCCAGCCCCGGCTGCCGCGCCAGCTCCAGCTGCCGCTCCGGCGGAAACTCCAGCTGCTGCTGTTGAATCCGCAACCGCCCCGGCTGAAGAAGCTGCGACTCAAGAGAACTGATTTAACGATTTAAGCAGTTATGGCGTCGTAACCATCACGACGCACACCTCCTGATAACTGTTTAAAATATAAAAGCGAAGATGTTTCAAGCGTCTTCGCTTTTTTTATACCTTTTTCTACTTGAAAATTCTCGAAAAATGAGGCAGTAGACAATAGAATAAAACTTCGCGTAAAGTTCGCAAAGTTAAGATTGAAAGCTTAGGCGAGCCGGGAACGTTTCCGGGGCGCGGACATTGTCCGCGAAAACGCCTTCGCCCTGCACCCCCTGCATTCGGGGGATGTTTCCGGCTTGCGTTTCGTTGGAATGCACACTTCTCGTCGTTGCGGTTCGCCGTTCAGTCCGATGTCATTGCGGCATTTCGTTCCAGATGATTTCGTACGCTTTAACGCCGTCGGAATCGGAAAGAATCAAGACGCGTTTGCCGTCCCATTTCGCCAGTGTTAATCCGTAAACGAATTGTCCGTGATTAAAGCTGTCGATCAGCAGTCCGTCGCGGTTAATAAAGTGAATCGAGCCGTCAGAGCCGAGGGCGATCCAGATGGCGTCGCCGTTCGGCATAATGTCCGCGCTGGTAAGGTAATCGATAGGTCGTTTAGGAATTCCCTGCGAGAGCTTGTACGTCCACAGAATTTCTGAACGCATATTGAATCCAACCAGCAAATAGGCGTTTTGGTTAGGGCATAACGCGCAGAGGGAATCGTCGATCGGGGCGCTGTCGTCGCTCTTGTCGCCCGGTTTGAGGTTGGCTGAATAGACCATTGCCGCCAGGTTGTTTTTCAGGTCGATAACGCCGACTTTGTTGCTGTCGCCAAAAGTCTTTCCGTCTTTATGGAGGACGGTAATCATTCCGCTTGACCCGGCGCAGCATAAAATCAGGTTTTCGTTTTGAGTTCGATACGGGGCAACGGAAAAGACGGTGCCAAGAGCGCGGTTGCTCCATCGGAGTCCTCCTTTGCAATTGATGCTTTGCGCCCCTCGGGTTCCCAAAAAACCGATGTAAATTTCCGGCTCGTCGCTATTTTCCAGGTTTCCAAATCGAGCGTCTTGAATCCCCTCGTGAGGGCGTTGCAACGCGTCGTCCGGGTAATGGAACAGATTCTTCCAATCGTTGTCGTAAACGTGAATTCTCTGCTGTCCTGGGGCGAACGCAAGGAACTGAGCCGCGTTCTTGCTGGTTGGCGATTTACGGATAAACGAGCACGTCTCTTTAGCGTCAAGCCCCAAATCGTATCGGGCTTCGACAGAACCCGTCTGGCTAATCTGAACCACGTTTTTCCCGTTTTCGAGCGCCCAAAGCTTGCCGGGGGCGTCTTCCTGTGAATCTTCGCTGATTATTCCGCCCGGATTTTGGATGTCGTTTACCGTCCAGAGCGGTTTGAGCTGAAACTGTCGCGGCTGGGTGGGCTGAGCGGCAACCGTTTCCGGCATGGTCGTCTGCTCGATAACGTCGGCATCGACAAAGATTTCTCGAGCGAGCCATTCTTTCCGATGTCGCTCGTATTGCTCGGCTTCCGCCAGACGGCTTTCCTGTTCCTGTTTATAGACGCTGACCCCCTGTTTAAGTTTATCAATACATTCAGACGCCTCGTTTACCAAAAGCGGATTGAACCCCATTTCGACCATTTCAATCACGCCGTTTTTGTTGACGGCGATGACAACCGGCACCGAGTTGATTTTTAGCTGATGCGGCAGGAAAGAGTTGTAGTCTCGCAGACAGTCGATGGGCGATTTCCATTGCCGTAACGTGTCGCGAATAACCGCGTCTGAAATGTTGGAATCGTCAATTGAAACAGATAAAACAGTAACGTCTTTGTCATTTTTATATTTCTCGCGAAGCTGGTTTATCTGCGGCGCGACTGACGGCTCGAGCTTAGACCAGGTTGTCCAAAAGTGGAGAAGCGCCACTTTCCCTTCCAGAATGGAATTGTTGACCTCTCCGGCGTCGTCGAGCTTGCTGAAGCGGAATTCCGAGATTTTTTCTCCTAACAATCGGGTTGTTGGAGCCATGTATTTATCGGTAACGTACGTTCCGACGGGGATTTCCATCGCAAAGGCGGAGTCCGGCACGTCGGCGTTGGTTTTTGGCTCGCAGAATTCAACGGTAAGCGAGCAATTGTTTACATCCGCCCCTTCCATGGAATTAGCCAGCTGCTGGGCAGGGAGCTGGGCGCGGAGGATCAGACCGGTTTCCTGGTCGATCCATAAAACAGCCGTTCCGTCTTCCCGGTCAAACCGCAAACGGTAGCAGGGGCGACCGTTGATTTCCCGCGGCGCCAGAGCGCGAATCTCTTTTTGACCAAAGGTAAGCGTCTTGAGCGGATCCTTGGAAAAAAACATAATCCATTGCAGTGGCAAAACTGAAAAACGGCTGGGCTGAGACATAAAAACCGCTTCGTCAATAGCCTGATCGAACAGGATGTCTTCCAAATGAATTTCCGCCGGACATGGCTTTTGCAAAATCACTCCCGGCAACGCGGGAATAAAGGCGGAAATCGTTTTGCCGTCCGCGCGAATTTCACACGTTCGCGAGATGTATTGCAGTTTGTTCGGTTTGACGAAACTGAAAAAGAACGGCGACGACTGGTTTGTTTCGTTGTTGTTGTGCCGTATGTACGCCTGACAAAACGCCTGATCTGAATAGGAATTAGCGCTTTTGTACGCATAGATCATCTTTTCGAGCGTTTCCTGTACGTTTGGCAACTGGCTTAACGCCGACGCCGGCAGCGGCGCTTCGTCTCGAATTACCAGGTCTGTCGGCTTTAATTCGTTTTTATCCGTCTCGGTTGAAGCGGTTGGCTTTGTCGGGTCGGTTCCCGGCTCTTCCGGCTTCCCGCCCCAACAGCCGGGCAGAAGCAGACAAGCCGCTATCGATATAGCAATGAGGAAAAAGGATATGTTTTTCATGTTGGATTAAATAGGCAGTAGGGGATAGCCAATAGGCAGTCGTTTAATGCGGAATCTGGAATTTGTTCGTCAAATTCGCAACTAACAGGCGCGCAGTTTCCAGATATTCCTATTAATAATATAATACATTATGAATAATTTTTCTGATTCTGTAAAGAGGAGATTATTGACTTTTTTAAAAAATAAGAGAATATAAAGGTAGACAGTAGGCAAGAGTTTAATTAGGAGTTAGGAATGCGGAATGCGGAATTACGCAAGCGCCTCAGTAAATCTCTTGCAACTCACAACTTTGTAGGCGGTAGGCAGAAGTTTAATCGCCTGGGAATTCACAGTTAATTGCTAATCGCTAATTGCTAATTGCTAATTACTTTAACTTCATCATAACGCCATGAACATATTGTACGGAAAAAACAAATCCATTTCCCTTGATGTCCCATCGTCTTGCCTGGTTGTTTCGAACGCTGCCGGGAGCGAAAAGAGCATAGAACAGCTCACGTTTGAAGCGGTTAGCCATCCTCTCGGTTTGCCGGGGTTGGAACATTGCTTTACTCAAGACGATACGGTTGCTATTGCTCTGGGCGAGGGCGTTGTTCATCAAGAGGAAATAATCCCGGTCTTGATCGATCAGCTTGTTTCAAACGGAATTAAGAAGGAGAATATTACCGTTGTCGTTTTGGGCGGTAAGAACGTTCCGGAAGACGGCTCGTCTGGCAAGGCGGCTGACAGCGCCCGATTTTCCGGGATTAAAACTCACGTTCACTACACGAACCAGCCGCAGGCGTACACGATAGTGTCTGCCATGGAAACCGGCGAGCCGTTGGCGTTTGTTCGCCCTCTGGTAGAGTCAGACGTCGTCATTCCCGTCGGCATAGCGGATCCTGTTGGCTGCGCGTCCCCATGGACGTCTCGATTTGGGGTCTTTTCCAGTATTTACCCCCGCTTTTCGATGAAAGACGCTCACGCGCGTTTTGCGAACCCGGTTGCGTTCGGCTTGGACGCTCCAGACGAATCCCACGACGTTCCGGAAGACGTGCGAGACAACATCTCCAATAGACGGCGAACCGCTCAGGACGAGTACGACGATTTAGAAGAGATGGCAAGAATCCAGTGGGAGGAGGGCGAGCTGCGCCGTCAGCCGGAAACGCCGCCGGAATCCGAGCCGAGCGACGAAAGCCCCCGGAAAATGTCAGCAAGGGTTCGGGAAGCATTGACAAGGGAAGCAAAGCAGGCTGGCTGGGAGTTGGGCGTTGTGCTGTTAATGGAAATTGTTCCCGGCGCAGGGGATGCGATCTCTCATATCGTTTTCGGGATACCGGATGAAGTGGAAAAGGAAGTTTGCCGAATTCATGCCGACGTCGTCAAAGGGTTTGATAAAGGCATTGTTTCCGGCATCGGAAAACTGAAATTTTCTCGTAAGCCGAAACACGTTCTTTGCGCTTTGGGGGGAGACGAGAGCCGACAAAGCTGGCTCAATGTGATTGAAGCCCTCGAAACCGTGGCGGAAAAGAGTGAAAATAACAGCAATATCTACCTTTGCGCGGATGTTTCCCAGCCCATCGGACCGGGATTCAAAGTGATTATCGACGGCGCGGATTTGTTGGGCGGGAACATTGCCTCAGTTGCCTCTACGTTGTATTTTGAATCTTTTTCAGATTCGCTTTTGGCTTTGAGATGGCTCCGGCTGGCAGAACGCTTCAGAATCTATTGGTTGAGCAACTTGAATCCAGAAATAGTCGAGAAATTAGGAGCTTTTCCCCTTAATTCGGCAGAGGAATTGCAGCGATTGATACAGAACAGCGCTAAATAAAAAATTGAGAAGAATAGAAATTTTTTTATTTTGCCTATTGACAAATATTCATTAGTGTGGTATATTGTATACTTAGTAAAGGTAATAAGCGCTACTATTTAGTAATCAGATCACGTTTTTTCAATAAAAGAACACGTTATTTTGTTAGATATGGCATTCATTTCCTTTATTCGCGAGCTGGCAGAGGGGGTCAGCTCGTGTTATAGAATATGTACTAATTTTCACTTGTCGAGACAGTTATGACTCAATACAGACAGATCTTGGTTTTGTCTGAGACATCTCGGTTTTTTGGTCGAGACGTTTTAAAGGGGATCCAGCAATTCGCCCAAAAACAGGCTCAGACAGAGGGAGCGATTCCTTGGCGAATTACGCTTGAGGATCATGGTTTATTGGATAAACTGCCTGTTGATTTTGATGCGTGGAATGGGGATGCAATTTTATCGTGTTCCGTTTCTCAAAGCATGCACGACGCCGTTCAGGCAAAGAAAAAGCCTTTTGTAGAGATTTTTGGCGACCAGATTTCATTTTTCTCCGAGGTTACCACGGACGAACATGCAATTGCCGACATGGCGATTGATTATTTCCACTCTCGTGGTTTTCGTCATCTGGGGTTTTACGCCTACGGGACGCCTTGGTGGGTTACAGTTCGTCGAGATCTGTTTGCCTCTGGCGCATTGGCGAAAGGATTAAGCTGCAGCGTTGTTCCAGACTGTCTGGCTCCAATGCAGCCTGACCTGTCTTTTCCGCAATGGAAAGAAGGGTATCGTATATCGCTGCACAACTGGATTAAATACCTTCCGAAGCCGATAGGAATCTGGTGTCCGTTAGACGAACAAGCCATCAGGGTAATTGAGGCGTGTAACGAGCTTGGTCTTCGCGTTCCGGATCAGGTAGCGGTGTTAGGAACAGGAAACGACACTCTTTTATGTTCCGTAACAACGCCAACGATTTCCAGTTTAGATATTAACGCCGTTCAGATTGGCTATCGAGCCGCTCAACTTCTGGAAGAAAAGATTCAAAACTATAAGAAGACCAAACGTCTTCCGAAGATCTCCGCAAAAGGCGCCAGCAAAAAGACGCCTGTTCAAGTTAAGCCCAACGGGATTGAAACTCGCGTTTCGACTGATACGTTAGCTATCGACAACAAGGAATGTATAAAAGCGCTTCGGTTGATTCGAGAACAGTATCAGAACGACGTCTCTGCTAAAACCATTGCTGAACAGGTTGGGGTTTCCCGAAGCACTTTAGACCGGCTATTCCGTTCGTTGCTGGGTCATTCCGTTGAAAAAGAGATCTATCGTCTGCGTATCGAATTGGCAGAAAAACTTCTGCGAGAAACAGACCTTTCCGTCAACGAAGTTGCTTTGAAAACAGGGTTTGACCGGGTCGAGTACTTTGTCAGAACGTTCAAAAAGCTTTATGGCGACCCGCCGCAAAGATTCCGTAACAGATGCAAAGTTGCTTCTGGAGAGTGAGCAATAGATTATTTCGGAATGCGTAATTAGGAATTACGCATTACACGGTTCCCGATAGTTTGACATACACCCACGGGGTTGCCCCGTGGGTTGTTTTTGTTATATTTTGGGGTCTTCCGGTGAGTTGGTGCCTGATGTTTCCGCAGGTCAGTCCGCACACGGATTTGACGGATTAAACGGAGCGCGAAGCCGCGCGGGCGGAAAGGACGAGGTTATGTCTCCGATGACGCTGGTTTTGGAGCTACCCACTTCCAATCAGGAACCGACCTCGTCGGTCGCCGATTGGTTAATTGATAAATCAATAATCGTTTGTTAATCATTCGATTTTTAACACGAAAAACACAAAATAAGCGAAAATCACGAAAAGTTTTAGGTTATAAAATAATCCTTTCGTTTGTTTCGTTCTTTTTCGCGTGTTTCGTGTTAAAAAAACTTTTGGGCGTGCAAATCGCCTGCTTTTTAGCTCACAGGCGCCAACTTGTCGGATGAACCAGAGATTTATTGGCGGCGCTTTGCGTAATTCCTAATTCCGCATTCCGAATGCCGCATTAAAACCTCTCCGCAGCCCTACACTCGCTATTATCCATACAACCCTATTCCCTCTTGGAAACTGTATCGATTGTATGGATTATTCACACAAGAAAAGCTGTGAATTTACCCCTAAAATACCGATTCCTTTAGAAGGATTTTGACTTTTTAGGGGTTTTAGATGACCAAATCAAACAGAATTTTTACGTTTCGTTCACAACGAAAAGCGGCTGACGGCTGTTCCCTGTTCAACGGGGTAAAAGCCGTCGCGATTCTGTTTGTACTCTTATTGCTAATCTTTTGTGAATCGGCGTCGTGCCAGTGGGTTCCCTCGCAATCAGTCGCCAAGCCGGTTCAAGTCCAGGAGCCTCTCACCCCGGCAGAACTGGAACAGATCATCCGTAAAGGCGACGAGCTTGAAACGCCAAAGGCAAACAAGCCGACTGACTGGAACGAAGCTCTCAATTACTGGGAAAAAGCTCTCAAAGAGAACCCAAACGAAACGCCGTTGCTGATGAGGTATTATCGAGCCAGAATTCAGTACGACATTACCCATCGTTTGGCAGACCGTCTTTATGTACAGCTGGTAAACACGGCGTCGGTTTCCCTGGGTCGATTGACCTTAAACGACCTCTTGTTCAAACTGGAATTAAGCTACGTTGACGAAATAAACTGGAAGCGCGTTTCTTATTACGGATTGGCGGGCGTTTCGCAAGCCCTGTACAACCCGGCGTTTCGATACCAGTACCTCGTTCGCGTTAAAAACGACGTCATTGTTCAAATGGAGCAGAAATGGCTTCAAACCGCTCGGGCAATCCCGATAAATACGATGGAAGACGTTTTCAAACAGGCTGTAACGATAGCCGCCATGGCAAAAAGAGACTGTCAGATTAACGAAGCGGTTATTATTATGGAATACGTCTGCGGAGTTCTCAACACGCTTGACCAATACACCGGTTTACTCACTCCAACGCAGTTGCAAGACATGAGCAACCAGATTAACGGCGAGTTCGTCGGCATCGGCGTTGAACTTAAAACGATTAAAGGGGAACTGCGCGTCATTCGTCCGTTAACCAACTCCCCCGCTCAAAAAGCCGGTTTGCTGCCCGGAGACGCTATCGTGGCAGTCAACGGCATTCGCGCTGCCGATACGACGGTTGACAAGATTTCCAATTCCCTCCTGGGCGAATCCGGGTCAACCGTTCAACTCGAAATCGCCAGACGCAACGCGCCAAACCAAATTTTTGACATCGTTCGTCAACCGGTTAAATCGCCCAGTATCGACAACATAAAAATAATCGACCCGGAAGATAAAGTGGGGTATTTAAAGATTAACCATTTTCAGAAGACGTCTCTAAACGAACTGGACGCCGCGTTGCTGTTCCTCAACAGTCAAGGCATGAAAAGCCTGATTATAGACTTGCGCGGCAATCCCGGCGGGCTGCTCCAAGCAGCAGTAGAGACGTCAAACCGATTCCTTCCCGCCGGCGTTATCGTATCTACCAAAGGGAAAAACCCACAGGAAAACCAGGAATTTCGAGCGTCGCGCCCCAATACGCAATCGATACCGCTGGTTGTTCTGATCGATAAAAACAGCGCGTCGGCGTCAGAGATTTTCGCAGGAGCGATGCGCGACTTTAAGCGAGCCAAAATTGTCGGTACCAGAAGTTACGGCAAAGGCTCGGTTCAGGGAATTTTCCGTCTTCAAAACAGCAACCTGGGTTTGAGAATGACAACCGCCAAATTCTATTCCCCGCTTGGGAAACCGTTTGTTCGCGTTGGCGTCAGCCCGGACGTCGAAGTTCAAACCGTGGCTTTACTTAACGGCGAAGAAGACTTCTTTACCGTTTTGACCGAACAGGAAGACGCCGTTCTTCAAGCAGGAATTAACGCCGCCAAACGCCAGTAACGACAGGGCTAAATCCCGGCTTTTCCAGGTCAGATTTATACTAAAACTGCTTGAGTTTTCTGAAATTATGGCATATAAAGTTGCGAGTTGCGAGATGATTTTATGATACGCTTGCGTAATCGCTAATTGCTAATCGCTAATCGCTAATTAAACTTTACCTCTGATAAATTGGCAATAACCCTTTATTGAGCTGTAAAATCGTCAGGTTAATTGCCGTTGTCATGACAGGACCGTTATACCCGCCCTGATTCCAGCAACCGTTTGACTGCATTTCTGACAAGAGTTTTTTAGTAATCTCACCGCGATACTTACCCCATTCTTCGCCGCCGGTTCGGTACTTCACCTGAGCGTAGTAATAATGGGCGTAATGCCAGTACCCCATGCCGGAATTGGAAAGATTATCGAGATTTTTCCTGCAATAATCCAATTGCTTTGGAACGCACGAGTCGTCGTACTCCCCGGCGTTTAGCAAACACGCCACCGCGGCGGCAGTAATAGCCGGTCGCCCTCCCCCGCCGCTTTTAAGCGAATAAATAACGCCGCCGTCGTCTTTGGTGCATTTGTGAATATAGCTTACCGCCTTGTCTATAATCTCTTTTGGAACGGGAATTCCCGCGTTTCGGCAACCGCGCAACCCCTGAACCTGCGTGATGGTTGTTGACCCTTCGTCGAAATCGCTGCCTTCTTTGGCGGAAACGTACCCCCAACCGCCGTTAGACGTCTGAGCCTGACCGCTAAATACAACGGCTCTGCTTAACACGTCGATTAAGTTCACGCGTCGGTCTGCGTCTTCCTCTTCTCCTAAAGCCTGAGACAAAAACAGCATCGCGAAACCGTGCCCGTAAATGTACCGGTCGTCTTGCGGAGAACCGATCAAACCGTTCGGCTGACTTTGAGCGACCAGGTAGTCAATCGCGCGGCGAATGTTCATCGAATATTTCCCCTGCGTTGTCGTTGACCCCTCACAGCTCAACGCAATACCTGACAGAGCCGTCATTGCAACAGGATAGCGACCGTTGGGACCAATCCAATGCCCTGCCCGACGCTGCTGACTAACCAGCCATTCCAACCCTTTGTTAATAGCCTGCTGCTCTTCGACGGTGTAAGACGTCTTACCCGCTTTCGATTTGGGCGCATCGTCCGCAAAACAGACGGAGTTGAAACAGCAAACAATAATCGCAATAATCGTATATTTAATTTTCGTATTCATAATTCTATACTTTTCAAGATGGTTCATTATATTATTTTCGAAACTTTTTGGTAAGCTTAAACCTACTTTTCTGTTCCACCTTACTGCTATCGTGACACAAT
>JAZQDP010000451.1:0-5091 GCA_045546875.1 Thermoguttaceae bacterium
CCTATAAATATATTTATTGAATTTATTATTTAAATATATTTACCTATATTCTCTAGTCATATATATATATTACTATTTTTTCTTTTATTTTTTTATATTTATATACAGAACAGTGGAACGGTGGAACGTTCCGGCACAGTTGAAAGGAGTTTCCATCGATGCTGACAGGTGAGAAATATCGCGATGAACATTTTGACAAAAATTGGCTAACATGTAGTGAACTTGCCATTGAAACTGAGTATTCCAAAGGATATATTTGTGCGTTAGTAAAACGAAACGAAATACCAGCAGATAAAACGGCGCTGATTGGTGGGCATCGCTTCTTCCATATTTCCGTTGTTGAACAGCTTGTAGAAAGGCGGAAAGAATATCACAAAGAAACTTCGTGTCCTCCAGACGCAATTGAATACGACGGGTTCGTTTTGTCGCCAGATGCAATCCTCCGGCTGGAAGAGGTTCGAGAACGCAACGGTTACAGAGCCAGAAACTGGACGCCATTCTCTCCTGTGGAATTAATGGCAATGGCAATGATGAAACAAAAATAAAACTTGACAACGAGATTATTCGTAGTATAATGGAGGAGTAAATGGGTGGGAGAGGAGCGCATTTAGACAGAAATGAAGACGGTACTTTAAAAGTTAAAGAATGGAAGACTGTAGAAGTCTTTGTTGTTTCACTTGAAAATAGACTTGTAAGCGTTAGAGTGTTAGAGAGAGATAATTCGTCAAAACCAATGGCTTTACCCGGTTATTCTAACAAGCCAAACGAAATATACGCTATGCGCGATCCAATAACTGGAATAATTTCAAGAATTCGATTATATGACGAAAAATGTAAAGGTTATCTCGATTTAGAATATCATGGTAAGTCATTTAATCAAATTCCATTTTACCATAAACATTTTATTAATTATGAGGCAAAAACTAAAAGAGAACGTGGACACGCCGGAGAGCATTTACCAATTACCTCTGACGATCAAATCAAATATAAAGAACTTCTTGAAATGCTAAATACTTAATCATGGGACTTGAAGATTTTAGAAATAAAAATGAAAAAGACTTTACCGCTGAAGACTTTTTTTGTAAGGCGTATGATGAAGATTTCCATCCTTTCATACATATACATTTCTTCTATGGCGATTATTGTTTTATGATCTGGGAAGATTGGACAGTAATTCAATATAATAAAAAAGATATAAAAGAACATTCAAATTTTTTTGATGCGCCGAAAATCGCCATTAAAAAATATGATGATTTTGATATTATGATGTTGGATAAATTTTGGGGTGGATTATCATTAAGCGATATGATGCGTCATTTATCTCCTAGTGATCTAAAATAAATTGCTGCTGCGAAATAATTACAATTTTCAGTTAATAGATTATGCAAATTTGCGAGAGTATTATGATATTCCACAAATTTATAAATGCAATGTTAAATTACCTGCTCAGTTTATAGGCTTTAACTTTGCGCAATCTTGCAACAGTAACCAGTCAGATTTCGGCATCCACTTTTATCTTGACGATTATCAATTTGAGCGTGTGTGGACAAGACCAATCCGCTATATTAAACTGCTGCGTAAATATGCTTGCGTCCTATCGCCGGACTTTTCGCTTTACACCGATATGCCTCTGGCAATGCAGATTTGGAACACCTACCGTTCGCGGCTTTTGGGGCAGTACTGGCAAGACAACGGGATTAATGTAATTCCAACAGTCAGCTGGTCGGACGAACGTTCGTATTCGTTCTGCTTCGACGGATTGCCGCGCCGGAGCGTAATCAGCGTCTCAACGCGTGGCTGCGTTCGCCAAGAGGAACAGCGTAAACTCTGGCAAGCTGGAATGGCTGAAGCCGTTCGTCGCCTCGAACCGACGAAGATTCTCATTTACGGCTCAAAGATAGAATTTGACCACGGAGATGCCGAAGTCATCTGGATACCGGCTCGGATGATTACAAAGGTTGTCAACAGCGGCAAGCGGACGGAATACCTTGTCTCACACCTTGACCTGATCCGCGAGATTGCTGTCAGTAAAGGAATAAACGTTCAAGACCTTGACGATTTCTGCCAAGATGTAATCGTAAAGAGTATGAACGACGCCGACAAGTTCGACCCCGCAAAGTGTTCAATTGCGACATGGTCTGGAAATTTCGTTAAAATCTGCGTCAAAAAATTCCGTCAGAAATATACGCCAAAAGAAGAGCGGCTCACCCCGGAACTGGAAGCCAAACTCCTTGACTTTTCAGAATATCAACAAGATTTTGATTAATAAATAAAAGTTTGTCAATTCTTCAGGGTCGTTTGCTCACAGTCAAAACGTTGTCAGGTTTTGGGAGTACCTTGACGGGGTCAGTCCCATTTACCTTCTGGACACTGCTGCGTTTTCATGGCAATCTTATTACCCTGTAGGAACCGATGAGGATTGACGCCCAAATAACAGCCGCAGACGGCGCAGCGTCCGCGCTTTTTCTCTTCGTCAATCTGAATGAAATGTTCGCATTGTGAACAGATAGCAAATCGCTCTTGCATCTCCTCTGGCGTTCTTGATGGTTTACCAGCGTTGTACCACTCGATTACAGCGGCAGCGTAGGCTCTGACGGAATCCCAAAACCGGCGTTGTACAACAGGGTCGTTGGGAGACGGCTTATCGTCTAACAGAGAATCGCTGTTGTCTTGTTCACTGGTTGATTTCGTTTGCTTTAACATTGGCAAATTATTCTTTTTACACCCGCACCCCATATCGTTATCCTCTTTTTCGTATTGAGATTTGTCTGGGAAATAACACTCTAACCATTCTTTAACGCCAGAACTGAACCCGGCGTCATTGTACCCTAACCAGCTATAGGACGAATTGGAGCTGTTTGCCCATCTTCGCCCCGCGGCATTTGTACCGGCAGTATATTTGACGTCTCCTTGTTTAACGTCCGGCGTCTTGCCAGACATACCCGATAGGAGTGTATCAAGACAATAGCCGGGCAGAGAGACGTAATCGCAACCGGTCAGAATACGAATGACGTCGTTCTTATTGTACAGATGTGGGGTATGGGAATCCCAGTTGTAATCCGGTTCAACGCCCTGACTGGAAAGGTAATCAAAGGTGTGAATCATTCGCTGTTCCCATTTGTTTGCCCTGCTTCCCTTGTTTATAAAGGTTTTCCGATTTCGCGGATTGAAGATGTTGAGTTTATCCAGATCAACGGGCTTTAGCGCAACTTGGTCGTCAGACCAGATGAGGAACTGGTCACCAATATCGGTTAGTTGGCAAACGCCTAAAACCTTGTCAAACAGGTTCGCATCTTTGTTGCTGTCGTAAGAATCTGGAATCGGGACGATCTCAACGCCCTGAAGCCAATCGGGAGCGTATACCGTAGCAACGTATATATTCCTGACGTTCGGCGCAAATCGTTCAATTGAGCGCAATGCGAATCGCAACTCTCTGTTATTAAACCGCGAACCGTTTCCTAATGGAATTAAAATGTCAATCATAAAGCTCCCCATCTTTGATTTACCGGAATAGCATTCCAATCTTCATAATATTCAGAGATGGAATCGTAACATATTTGATCGGTTATAGCGTCGAGCGTGCAGGTGTAATTCATATATTCGTAACCGTAATTAAACACCCCATCGCCAATGGCAAACCAGCATGATGGGACGTAACCGACAACGTCAATTTCATCGGCTTCTATTCCGATTGTGGGATCAGCTTCTCTGACACAGTGAATTCGAACCGTCATTATACTCTCACCGCATTGGACGGGAGTAATGCTGCCGCCTGAACTGCCGGAGCCTGAGCTTGACGAATCTGAACCGCAGCCACAGTCCGGGCAGTCCCACGGAATTGAGAAGTTAATTACTGCCACTGCTGGAATCCTCCTCACAAAGTACGCCGTTGTTAAACGACAGGGTTTCTTTAGTTGTCGTTGCGGTAAACGTTGCGGAACCGGCATCGCAGACGGTCGTTGTAGTTTTCGTAATACCGCCTTGACCGGAAAGCCCTGTAGCAGAAATTACCGTTGCCATTGTCGTTGATATTGGCGAGGTTGATGCAGAAATAGCTGTTGGAATTGTAACCGTTGCTGTTGTCGGCGTTATGCCGCCATTTGTCAATACTGCTGACGTTAGAGCGGTAATCGGAGAGCTATACGTAACGCTAACCGCTCCGCTTGTGGCGGATATGCCGGTAGCAACGAGTATTGTCGAATCGGAAACGGTAAGAACGCCGCCGGTAATTGTAACTCCATTCGGCTGTGTTACCGTCGTTGTTGTTTTGGACAAAAAGCCAGTATTCAAAGTAACCGTTGCTGGATAGCTTGCCGATGTTGTCGAAGGCGTGATTGTTAAGCCGGAGACAGAAACGCTAATATCCAGATTGCCGGTATCGCTCTGCGGTTCGGTTGACGGATTGAGTACCCACACGTCTTCTTTCGTTCCAACGACGTTGCAACCTTCAACGGCAACGGACGTTACCACCTCCTTCTTTTTCATCGGAATGGAGATAGTCAAGGTTCCGCTCACGGTTCCTCCTGTAACGAGCGTAAGAGGCACGGAAACGGCTAATTTCGAGGCGTTAAGCGAGACATCGGTCAATACGGTTTTACTAGTCCCATACGTCAATTCTCCCTCAACAGGCGTAATAGACGCGCCGGTTAAAAAGGTTTGATTCGAGCCTGTCAACGACAGCTTTGACTCGTCCAACGTTGCGCCAGTTACATTAGGAACGGACGCAGAGGTTGTTGACAACGTCGGCGCGGTATAGGTTACATCTGACAAGACCGTTTGAGCCGTTCCGCCGGAAAGCGTCAGTTTCTTTGCGTCAAAGGATATACCTGTAACGACGGATTCAGACGTTCCGACCAATTCCAAGTCTGACAAATCCAAGGCAACGTCCTGAATAACCGTCTTTTGCGCCCCTGAGATGTCAATCGTTCCTGTAACGCCGGTAATGACTTCAACGTCTTTCGTCTCCCCATTTAAACAAACGGGGATTGGCTCAGACGGCGTAATCGTAGGCGGACAGACCGCGCCGCAATTTACCTTTGACGTTGCGTAGTCAATTACCATTGACAGGCAGCCGCACTCGGCTCCAGCGGT
>JAZQDP010000452.1:0-10999 GCA_045546875.1 Thermoguttaceae bacterium
TCCACTGCTTCGGCATGGTCTTGGCGATGACTGCGTCCATGACGCACGGCGCGACGCTCAATCCGCTGCCGTACTTCTCCGCCAAACCGGCTCTGGCGTGCATCAACCAGGAAAAGATCACCTGTTTCCACGGCGTCCCGACGATGTTCATCGCCATGCTGGGGCATCCCGATTTTCCGAAAACGGACTTCTCTTATATGCGAACCGGCATCATGGCAGGATCCCCCTGCCCGATTGCTGTTATGCGCGACGTTATCGACAAAATGCACATGACGGAAATTACTATCGTTTACGGGCAGACGGAGGCGTCGCCCGGCTGTACGATGTCGACAACGTCCGACCCGATTGAAGACCGCGTTACCGGCGTCGGTCGCGATCTGCCGGAATGCGAAAACAAGATCATTGATCCGGAAACCGGGAAAGAGCTGGGCGACAACCAAATCGGCGAGTTCATCACGCGCGGTTACCATGTCATGAAAGGGTACTACAAAATGCCCAAGGAAACGGCTCAGGCTATCGACGCAGACGGTTGGCTTCATACTGGCGACCTCGCGCTTCGCACGCCCGAAGGGAACTATCGCATTACCGGACGTCTGAAGGACATGATTATTCGCGGCGGTGAAAACATCTATCCAAAAGAAATTGAGGAGTTCATTTACACCAACCCGAAAGTCCAGGACGTTCAGGTTATCGGCATTCCAGACAAAGCTCTCGGCGAGGAAATTCTCGCTGCGGTTATTCTCAAACCGGGAGAAACCATGACCGCGGAAGAGCTTCAGGATTTCGTCCGCCGCTCGATGGCGAAACACAAAGTCCCGCGATACGTAGACTTTGTTGACGCGTTCCCGCAGAACGCCGCCGGCAAAATTCTCAAATACAAAATGCGAGAAGACGCTATCGAACGGCTTCACATTACCAAGGTTGACGGCATTGTCGCAGAGTAATTTAGATAACTAACAGCCGAAAAATGAGGAGCAAGGAGTTTGATGCTTCGCGCTCCTCAATGAAAGACGGCAAAGAAACAACGCATAAAGCGGGAGACAATCCCGCTTTTTCTGTTCTTATAAAGCGCTACAATTCTCTGCCTGCGCTTTTAGGGAATTGGAAAGACGAATTCCCCAAAAACATTATTTCTTTTTCATGGACTTTCGAGCGCCCATGATTCCAAACATTCCCAAAATGAGCAACGCCCATGTTGACGGTTCCGGAACGCCGGAGCCGCCGGGTTCGGGAGATGCAAACGTCAAGCTGTCGATAGCAAAATAATACGGCGTATTGGGTCCGTACTGTCCAACGTCGCTGGTTTCCAGGAAGAAATCCAATCCCTCAACGCCAACGAAAGACGACAAGTCCACTTCTTTCCACGAGTCCAGCAAAAACAGCTCACCGTTTTCAAACAGAGCCAGCGGAACGTCAACCGACATATCTGGGCTATAGACGTGATTATTTCCATCGTCCAGCGTGAACCCCTTAATTGTTAGGGTGAAGTGGTCGCCTTCGTGTGTAAATGCCGTTGCGAACGCATTTCCGACCGCGATATTCGCCGCCGCCAGCGTTGTGTTGGTAACGAAAATCTTTTCCAGATCGGACGGGGACATGAAGTCTAAAGTGGCGTATTGACCGGGATTGTTATAAATATCCAGATAGCAAATCGCGTAAGCGTCTGAATCAACGCCTAACCCCGGCGCGGCAGCTAATTCGTATGTGCCGTAACCGTATGCAGCAGCTGACTTTTCGTCTGTAGACCAGCTGGGGTTCCAAGCCATGTTCTGTTTGGAAATTGACCAGTCGTACCAGCCGTTGTAAATATAAGTTCCGTAATCGTAGGCATAAGAGTTGGTCATCAATACGACATTTTGATTTCCCGTTACCGAGCCAGTCATGGTAAACGCGTTTGGATAAATGGTTCTCGGGTCGTAGTAAACCTTGTCTACCGGAGCTGTGGAGAAATACGATTTCAAATTAACAACCTGCGTATCTCCAGTATCGAGATTATAGATTGAAACCTCAGGATCCGTATCCGTCGGCTCGAAGGTAACAACGTTCGCCTGAGCAAACGCGGCGGTATTTACAAGAAATACCAGCAGAAATAAATTTTTATAAGACATAAAAGCCTCCTTTTGATGAAAATCCGAGTCCCACGCGGATAACAAACAAATACAACCAGTTAGGTCTTCTGACTTACGCTCTTCGAGTCGGTCTTCTCCTGAAAACTCCCAAGCGGCAGCCTGCATTCAGAATGACCGTAAGAATGACTCAAAGCTCCAAAACGAAAAAACTCTTATTTGGAATGCGTTTACAGCGGCGGGGTCCGTCCCGGACTTTCACCGGGTTCCCTTTTACCGACGCGAGAAAAGACTATCCCGCGTCGCAGCCAGTTGCAACGATGTATATATTATATACCATCTTCTATTTTTGTCAATCATACCTAAATGTATAAATCGGATAGAGAGATAAGAAAACTTAAATTGAGAAGATAGAAAAAAACTACCCGAGAATTGATAAATCCATCGGGTAGCTAATAATTCTTTAATGTGAAATGAAAAATTCTCGATAAACCATCACACGTCAATCATGACGATGTTTTCGCCGTTTTCGTACTTGTACGAATAGTGGTTAATGTACGTCGGCAATTTGATCAAACCGGGATTTTCGTCCGGATCTGGATCTTTCATGTAGTCTTTTGGCGCGCCTTTGTATCGGATCGTGAAATCGACTTCGTTTGTCAGCTCGGAATAATCAATCGACATCTTGAGCTGAAGATTGTTTTCGTAATCGGCAAAAATGTTCACACGAATGAGTTCTTCTGTAATATACTGAATCGCTTCGAGGAATCGGTTTTCGATAAAGTGATGGCGGCAGAATTCGCACAGATGTGAATTGAACTCGAACAGGTCGTTGTTTTCGTTGTCCATTTCGACGTCGAGCGAACGAATCTTATTGACGAAATCGTGCGTCTTTTCGCGTGTGGGGTGATCGAATACCTGCTCCGGCGTTCCCTCTTCGTAAATAACGCCCTCGTCCATATAAAAGACTCGGGTGGAAACGTCGTGAGCAAATCGCATTTCATGCGTAACAATCATCAGCGTCTGACCATCTTCCGCCAAGCGGCGAATAACGCCCAAAACTTCTGAAATCATCGTCGGGTCAAGAGCAGACGTCGGTTCGTCAAAGAGGATGATTTCCGGCTTCATTGCCAGCGTTCTGGCGATGGCAACGCGCTGTTTCTGCCCGCCGGAGATTTCGTCCGGGTACGCTTTTGCCTTGCTTGCCAAACCGACCTGAGCCAGATGTTCCATCGCCAGGTCGTACGCTTCCTGACGCCCCATCCCTTTGAGCTTGATTGGACCGAGCATAACGTTTTCGACGACCATCAGGTGCGAAAACAGGTTAAACGACTGGAACACCATGCCGATCTTCTGACGGAGTTTGTTGATGTCCGTTGTAGGCGCCAGCAGGTTTTCGCCGTCAATGAGAATCTCGCCGGAATCCGGCGTTTCCAGCAGGTTGAGGCAGCGAAGGAACGTACTTTTGCCTGTTCCGGACGGTCCGATAACCGAAATGACTTCGCCCTTTTTGATTTCAGCGTTGACGTCGGTCAGGACTTCCAAATATCCATACGACTTTTTCAGGTGTTTGACACTGATAATAGTTGGGTTTTCTGAAGCGCTCATTCTTGTTCAACCACTCCTTTCAAAACGCGCGGACGCAGTTTGGGGTCTGTTTTATGTTCAATAAACGTCAGTAAGAATATCAACGTATAGGCGACAACCAGGTAAATGATCGCCGTCAGAACCAGCGGGAAGAACGGTTCGTAAGTCAACGAACGAATAATAACGCCGGCGCGGGTCAAGTCCTGAATGGAAATGTAACCGACAATAGCCGTTTCCTTCAACAGAGAGACGATTTCGCCTTTGTAAACCGGCATGATAATCTGAACCAACTGCGGGAACTTGATCAGTCGGAACCGCTGGAATCGGGTAAATCCCATCGCGGACGCAGCTTCGAGCTGACCGGCGTCGATGCCTTCCAAACCGCCGCGGAGAGATTCCGCAAAGTAGACCGCCAGGTTGACGGAGAAGCCGAAAATCGCAACCAGAATCGCGTTGACGTTCACGAAGATAACATAGTACATCAACATCAACAAAACCATCAACGGGGTTCCCTGAATGAATCGAATGAGAATCTGGGCGCACAAAACGCCGAATTTATTGTGGCTTCGTCGAACCATGCACAGGAGGAATCCCAACAGCGTACCCAAAACCAAAGAGCATGCGGTGATGAGCATCGTTACGCCAAAACCGTTAAGAATCAGCTTCCAGCGGCATTCGTAAATCAGGTTGCGGTAAAAGCTTTCAGCAATTCTCTTATAGAATGGCTTTTTCTCGTCAACTTTAGCGCCAGCCGCAGCGGCTTTACCCTGAAGCGACTCTTTGTCGTTTTCGGCGATTTCTTCCAAGCGTTTTAAGATCGCTTCGTCGCATCGGCTTCGAAGAATCATCACGGAAAGCCCAGACTGCAAGTAGTCGTCCGACAGGCACATCGTTTCAGCGTTTTCCGGAGTCTTGTCGAGTTCAGAAACCATCAAGTCGTACTGTCCCTGCTGAGTGGCAACGATCATCGCATCCCAACTAACAGCCTCAAACGTTACATTTACATTGGCAAAAGCCGCAAAACGCAGGGCGAATTCAATGTCGTACCCTGTTAACTCGCCATCTTTAATATAGGTCAGAGGCGGGTTGATTCCTTCGGTAACGATTTTAAGGGTTTTGGTTGGATTCTTCGGTTTGGGAAGATCGTCCGGCAAAACGGGATTAGGCGTCAAAAGCCAGCGTTTGTACATCGCCTGATAGGTGCCGTCCGCCTTGATTTGACGAATAAACTCATTGACCTGTTCAATAAGAGCTTCTCGCCCCTTGGCGGCGCCAATAACCAGATGTCCTTCAGCTGCGTCGTCCGGCAAAACAACTACTTTGGGGTGAGAGATGGCAAACCATTCTTGAGTCGGGCGGTCCGCCAGGAACGCATCCACCTTACCAGTTTCAACTTCCATGCAGTTGCTGACCAAATCGCTTTCCAATTGTTTAATACGGGCTTTAGGAAACACCTCAGCAGCAGCGGGGACGCCAGACGTACCCATTTGAACAGCAACCGTATATCTAGGATTATTGAGCTGTTCGATCGAGCTGATTATTTTGGGATCGCCTTTGTTTTCAGAGACGGTATTGTCTTTTGTTTCAGATGTGTTTTTGTCCTGGATTTCAGACGTGGGATTGTCCAGGGTTGCAGAAACAGGATTTTCCTGGTTTGCAAATGCGGGCTTGTCGTAAAAAAATAGCATGCCGACGATTGTTACAATCGCGCATACCGCAAAACCGGCAAAAAGTACTTTCTTATTCATTGCCTGATTTTATGGGGTAAAGGGGGAATAAAAAGAAACCCAACAAGAAACTGAAGATTCATCGCTAACTCTTTACAGCGTACGCTTCAATCTCTAACACGAAAATCATATTTTAACTAAAATATTTTTCCCTGCAAGGGGATTAGAATGAAAAAAAATGGAAATTTTTTCCGAAAATGTATTCCTCAGACATCTGTGTATCTTATTCAATCGCAATTTGTTTCCATCCACCTTGACAGAAATGCCCCAAAAGCAACATTCCTCGCACGGTAATATCGGTCGTCATTCCAATCCAGGCGCCGGTTACCCCCATATTCAGACCGCGAAACGTGAGAGCTTCAATCCCAAAGAGCGAAAATTGATCAAAGGCTAATAAATATGTCAGCGAAATTCTAACGAAAAGAAATCCAATTAACGAAATCACCATCGGAATTCGGGTGTCCCCTGCCCCGCGCAAGGCTCCGGAAAGAGTCATCATCACAACGCAAGCCGGCGAACAGTACGCAATCAGTTTAAGCAGCGGGACGCAAGCGCGAGCTAAAGAGGTTTGATTTGATTTCAAAAACAGGTACGGCGTTATTTCTGCCCCAAAATAGTACACCGAACAAGCGCAGACTGAAAACGCAGCTGCAAGAATCATAATTATATAGGTTGAACGGACCGCCATTTCGGGCTTTTTTGCTCCCAAAAATTGTCCAACGAGAGTAGTTGCAGTTATGCTAAACGCATTGAGTGGCGCAAACCCCCACGATTCTACCCGCAACGCAACGCCGTGAACTGCAGACGCCGCAACGCCCAACGAGTTGATAAGCCCCAAAAACCAGAGTTGACAACCGATTATCGTCATCATATCCACCCCGGCAGGAACGCTTATCCAAAGCAGTTGACCGATAACGCGCCATTGAGGTTTGAACATTCGCCATTGAATCTTCATCCCATAACTGCCTCGAATCGTTAAAATGAGCGTTACAACAGCCCCGACGACAAATCCGCTTGTCGTTCCCAGAGCAACGCCTACGAACCCCAAATTTGGCAAACCGCAAAGACCTGTCGCCAACCCCCAAGACGCTAAAATATTGACGATATTAACCGCTATCATCACCCATAGCCCGCAAGCCATATTCCCGGCGCCGCGTAAAGAGGCGGTTCCGACGGCTGTTATCATAATCAGAGGGGTAGTTGGGATAACAATCCATAAATATTGCGCCGCCAGAGAACCAGCTTCGCCTTCCAGGTGAAGACCGCTAACAATCTGAGTTGAAAAAAGGCACCATATTGTCATCGTTAAGACGGTTAAAGCCAAACCGATATTGAACGCCTGATGCATGGCAAGATTGGCTTTTTGAGGCGCCCCACCGCCAATATATCGCGCCGTCATTGCCGTTGCCCCAACTGAGACAAAACAGAATACGCTTTGGATGCCCCAGACCACATAACCTGCTGAACAAACTGCCGCCAAATGCTCTTTCATCAAAAACTTGCCGGTTATGAGAAAGTCTGAGGTGGAAACCAGCAAACCCAGAATATGTTCAAAGAAAACCGGCAGCGTCATCCAAAATATAATTCGGGTCAGCGCGCGGTTGTCTCGACGGGATAGTTGAACGACCGCTGGGGCTGAACTCGATAAATATTCGTCAGATGAAATGGATTTGCTATCGGCAGACATTGGGAATTAGCGATTAACGATTAGCGATTTGCAATTATTGAGGCGCCTTGCGTCAATTGCTCATTGCTAATTGCTAATTAAACTTTGCGCCGCCTTGCAATCATAAAAAAACCTTTGCCGTTCTATCTCGAACTTGGCAAAGGCAAAAAGCGAGCGACGGGGTTCGAACCCGCGACTTGCAGCTTGGGAAGCTACCACTCTACCAACTGAGTTACGCTCGCGATTAATTTTATTAATATAAATAATAGCAAATCAAAGCTAAATGTCAATAGGGGGGGAGTGAGAAAAGAAGCTGTTTCTGTGGCGCGGACATTGTCCGAGAAACGGCGGGTAACGCCCGCCTCCCGGAGAGGTTATTCTCTCCCAATTGCCACAATCGCCAATTTATGTTTATTCGCGAAATCGACTACGTCGTCTTCGTCAACGATAATCGTTTTATTCGCCTCGATGGCAAGAACTTTTCCTCCGGCTTCAACCAGATTTTTTACGGTCGTTAGCCCTATCGTCGGGACGTCGTAGCGCATATCTTGCTGCGGTTTGGCAACTTTAACCATAACCAGGTCGCCTCGTTGAGCGAGCTGCCCTGCCCGATGAATACAAGCGTCTGTACCTTCAATCGCTTCGATTGCAACCGCCATTTGATCCCGGATTATCACAGTCTGCCCCACGTCAAAACGACCGATTTCTTTTGCCAACCGCCAGCCGTAATCGATGCCTTTCCATTGCAGTTCGTTTGGAGAACAGGTCGTTAAACAGCCTTCTTTAACCAGCAATGCGGGGCAGTAATCCGTCGGAACCCCCATTCGGATGCCATGCTCGGCATAGAGATCCACAATCCGTTTAAGAAGGGAATCGTCTCGACAATCTTTATTACGAAACAGGAAATAAGAAGCAAACGTCTTGATTGTTACCCAGTCCGGGAAGAGAGCAAACAACGCCCACGGCTTAAACAATTCGCGTTTGTGTATCTTGCCCAACATGATGCAGTCTGGAACGTGGCAGGATTGAAAATAGCGAATGCTTTTTCCGAACTTACCCAGGTTCGTCCACCGGAATTCGGCGCACAACGCTGTCAATTCGGCTTCCGAGTTGCAGTGCCCCTTGACGCCCAAACAGTATATTTCATATCCGGCGTCTTTGAGCGCCTGAGCAACGCGAACGGGATAGTTCCCCCAGCCGGCAAGCATGCCGATTCGTTTAACAGCGAGCGATTCTGGATTTGACATTGTCAATTAGCAATCAGTGGACTATTGAATCTATACGCTTTATTATACCGTTTCAATGCGTTTTGTCAACAGTGGAATTGAATCGGTAAGTATGAAGTGATAAGTGATAAGCAGTAAAGCGTTCTCCCCGCTAACCACTACTTCTTGCCCCCTTCATTAAGCGTTCTTGAACATTTTTGGAAAATTTCAAAAAAGTTCAAGAAAGTTGTTGCTTTTCCCATAGATTTATGATATAAATATATTACGTAATAGTTAATCACTGCCCCCTTTAGCCATTATCAACCAATTTTGAATACAAATGATCAATCGACGTAATTTTCTTCAAGCAGCATCGGCAGCCGCTGGTTTGTATTTTATCCCCAGCGCTGTTTTTTCGGATTCATCGGACGACGTTGTTCTCCGCGCTGCAATCGTCAGCGACGTCCATTATAAATCCACGCTCAATACGCCGGAAACGGAACGTTTTGAACGCATGATGCAGTTCGTCTACGAGTATTCCGAAACGCAGCCGTACAAGAATTTCGACAGCTTGCTCATCGTCGGCGATATGGCGGACACAGGAAAAATCGAACAGAGTGGGCTGGTTCGTCAATCGCTCAATAAATGCCTCAAGCCGGAAACGAAACGGGTTTTCTGCATGGGCAATCATGATTGCTACCACGCAAGTCATCAGATTTGGGAGGAAGTCTTTGAACAGCCCGCCAACAAGCGAGTTGAGATTAACGGGTATCAGTTCATCACGCTTTCCTGTGAAAAGGGAACCATGAGAAACGGCGATTACAAGTACGCGATGCCGTGGCTGAAAGAACAGCTTGACGCCGCGTGTGCTGACGGTTCAAACAAGCCTGTGTTCCTCATTCAGCATTACCCGGTTAAAGGCACCGTCTACGGCAGCGATTTATGGGGAACAGACGAACTGGCTGACCTGCTCAAAAAATATCCGCGCCTGATCGACTTCGCCGGGCATTCGCATTATCCAACCGTCGACCCGCGCTCTGCCTGGCAGGGAGAATTTACAGCGTTCGGAACTGGCACGATGAGCTATTACATCATGCCGTACGGACAGTACGCCAGACCGAACGGGTATCGAACCGCCGGCAACACGTATATTATGGAGATTCACGCTGACAACAGCGTTGTTTTGAAGGTTTACGACGCTGTTACAAACAGATTCTTTGACTGCGTCTACGTTGTCGCCCAGCCGGGAAACGTCGACAAGTTCATCTATACAAACGAACGCTATGAGACCAGCAAGCCGCCGTATTGGGAAGACGGCGTTAAAGCGTCGGTGAACGACGTTTCCTTCGACAGCGCAACGCTGACCTTTCCGCAGGCAAAATGGGACGTACAGCAAAACAGGGTTCATTCGTATAAAATCGACCTGTCGAGAAAGGTTAATGATCCCCAGTCCGGGGAGGAATCCTGGCTGCCGCTGCCGAGCCGGTACGAGTGGTCGTATTATTTCTTCAATGACAGACCGGCGAACATTTCCGTTTCGTATGACAGGTTGAACTGGAACACGCAGTACAAGTATTGTGTAACGGCGCTGAACTGTTTTGGGAAAGAATCTCAAATGAAGCTCGAAGGGGAGTTTTCCACCCCGGAAAATCCGGACGAATGCGTTGACCAGAACGCGCTCAAACCGCAAGCGAACGTGCTGGACGTTCATTTTACTCTCGACGGTCCGGTAAATACAGCTGTCAATCGTCTCAGCGTCCAAAAGCAGTTTGAGGTTTTGGGAACGCCAAAGTTTGTGGAAGACGCCGAGGCAGGCGCCGTTGTCGCGGTCTTTGACGGCGTGAAAGACTACTGCAAAATCAAATTCACAAAAGAAGATTACAGCAAACTCACAAAGACGATTACTTATACGTCGAAGTTCAAACTCGACAAGTTCGCGTCCGGCGGACTGCAGCCGTTCGGAAATACCGAGTTGGGCGGTTACAATTTCCGCATCGACGGGAATAATAAAGTTCTTCAAATCTGGATTGAGATTGAGAACAAATATCACGTTTTGACGACTCCTGTCGAAGCGGGGAAATACTATTGCGCCGCTTGCGTTTACGACGGAAAAGACGTCGTTGTCTATCTGGACGGCGTTGAGAAAGTCAGAAAGACCGTTTCTGCCTTTACCAACGGCGACAGCTGGATTTCAAACGAGGAGTTCCAAAAGAAGGTTTCCGCCCGAATTACGTACCCGGACTCGCCGGAAAGCCACGCTTTTACCGTCGGATCCGATATTTCCAAAGTCGGCAAGGGAGACTTCTTCTTCCCCGGCTGTGTCGTTTACGCTCGCGTTTACAGTTGGGCGTTGACGCCGGAACAGGTCAAGGCAATTAGCGATTAGCAATTAGTAATTAGTAATTAGTAATTAGTAATTAGTAATTACGAAATCGTGACACATCGTTGTTCGCTTGCGTCTAATATACAATTTATGTTTCGAGGGTTCCTATGAATAACGTTAAATCAGAATTATCAGAGAGGTTCAGTCGCCGAAGCTTTTTGGCAGGCGCGGCTGCGGCGACAGGTCTGTTTTTCATTCCGCGAAGCGTTTTTGCGGATTCCGCAGACGACATCGTTCTTCGCGCCGCTGTTACAAGCGACGTCCATTACAACGGCTCGCCCGACGCCCCGGAAGTCAAGCGGTTTGAAGGCGCGATGAAATTCATGTACGAGTACTCAGCCACGCAGCCGTACAAGAATTTCGAC